>CALLVD010000076.1 GCA_938010385.1 uncultured Robiginitomaculum sp. | reverse complement strand
TTAAAAGCGGCGGGCTATGATGACCCTGTGCTGATATCCGGCACGGACGGCGTCGGAACCAAGCTTCGCATTGCAATCGACAGCGGCAAGCTGGACACGGTCGGCATTGATTTGGTGGCCATGTGCGTCAATGACGTGCTGGCAAACGGAGCCGAGCCGCTTTTCTTTTTAGACTATTTTGCGACAGGCAAGCTCGACACGGCAAAGGCGGCGAGCGTGGTGTCAGGCATAGCCGAAGGCTGCCGGCAAGCGGCCTGCGCGCTGATTGGCGGGGAAACCGCCGAAATGCCTGGCATGTATGAGGGTGATGATTTTGATCTGGCCGGCTTTGTCGTCGGCGCGGCGGAGCGAAACAACATGCTGCCGGTCAAAGAGGATATGGTCGCCGGCGACGTTTTGATTGGCGTGACCTCATCCGGGCCGCATTCCAACGGCTATTCGCTTATCCGCAAAATTGTAGAGCTTACGGGCCTGAGCTGGGATGCCCCTGCCCCGTTTGACGGCTCTAAGACACTGGCAGAAGCCTTGCTCGCGCCGACGCGGATTTACATCAAGTCCATCCTGCCCCTGATTAAAGACCGCTCCATGAAGGGACTGGCGCATATCACCGGCGGCGGGCTGACAGAAAACACGCCGCGCATGTTGCCGGATCATTTGACGGCCGATTACGATTTGGCCGCTTGGCCGCGCCCTGCGGTATTTTCTTGGCTGCAAGAGACAGGCAATGTCGCAGAGGCCGAAATGCAGCGCGCCTTTAATTGCGGCATTGGCCTGTCAATCTGCGTGGCAGCCGGCAAGGTTGACCATGTCTTGGCAAGCCTGAGCGCGTCCGGCGAGACGGCTTATGTCATCGGGACGCTGCGCGCCAAATAATGACAGAGCGGGTGAAATGCGCCGTCCTGATTTCAGGCGGCGGCTCGAACATGCAGGCCTTGGCGCAGGCTGCGCTGGACGAGGCCTATCCGGCGCAGATTGACTTAGTCATCGCCAATCGCCCGAATGCGGGCGGACTCGATAAGGCGCGGCGCTTTGGTATTCAGGCCATGTGCATTGACCACAAAGACTTTGAAAACCGCGAAAAATTTGAGCGCGCTCTGCACTCTGTTTTACATCAGGCCGGCATCGAGCTTGTCGTCTGCGCCGGGTTTATGCGCGTGCTGACGCCGTGGTTTGTCAGCCGGTGGCCGGGGCGCATAATTAACATTCATCCGTCCTTGCTTCCGAAATATAAAGGCCTTCACACCCATCGCCGCGCCCTTGAGGCCGGAGACACCGAGCATGGGGCCAGCGTGCATTGGGTCAGCGAGGAACTGGACGGCGGCGCGGTCATTGCACAGGCGCACGTACCCATTGCCCCCGGCGATACCGAAGAATCGCTGGCGGCGAAAGTTTTGCTTAAGGAACATCCGCTATATGTGAGAGCGTTACGTAGCACGGCGCAAAAAATCCTCGAATCCCGCGGAAAAAATTAAGACGGCATTAAGCTTATCTCCTAATCGCGCCGCAATATTTATCCCTTACATTTCTCATTGAAATTAAAGTTAGACTGCCATGTGGGCTTTCTGAAGGGATAGAAAAATGGGATTGAAACAAAGAATTTCAGGGTTTTCGCGTCGGTTCAAATCTGACACACGCGGAACCATGGCTGTAATCTGGGGCGTTTCATTATCAGCCGTCGTATTTGCGGTCGGGTCTGCCTATGACTACTCAAAGATCAGTACGGCGAGAAATCTGTCGCAAGATGCGGCCGATATGTTGGCGCTGACGGCGTCTGCTTATATGCGCGACAGCAGCGGCGTTCGTCCGACTGCGGGCGATCAGGGTTTTCAGCACGCGAAAAAATATTATTTGGAAGATTACGATATTAATCTCGATCCCTATTACGATATGGGCACGAACCGTCGCGGCCGGTTAATTCGCAGCCAGCGTCCGCATTTTCGCGTTTATTACGACACGCCGAAAGCCGGGGAAGTCCGCGTGAAAATCTGGGGTAAGACCAAGCCTGCCTTTATGAGCTTGGCCGGCGTTGATATCATGGATTTCAGCAGCGCGTCCGTTGTAACTTATCAGGTCTTGGATATTAAAGATCCGGCCTCTGTTGTGCTTGTTTTGGACAACTCCGGTTCTATGAGACTGACTGACGGCGACGGCGTGTCCCGCCAAGATGAGCTTGAATCGACCGTGAAATCTTTCATGCGCAAAATGAAGGAAATCATTCCGCAAGATGATGCCGGGAATGACGAGAACGTCCTGCGTACGGGCTTGGTCTCATACTGGGCACGTTATGACCCTCAATATTCCATACCGATGGATTGGGGCACGGTCAGCGATTCCGATGTTGACGCGCTTTGGGCCGGTGGCGGCACCAACTCCTATGCGGGGATGATTAAAGCAAAACAATGGCTGGACGGTGAAGACGCAATCCATAATTCGGCAGAAGCAGCAACGCCGACCGATAATCCGTTGAAGTTTGCCATTCTGATGACCGACGGTCAGAACAACTATACTTCTGATGACAGCCGTACAGAATCGACCTGTAATGCAATGAAACAGGACGAAAGCACGATCATTTATACAATCGGCTTTGCCGTTGATACGAGCCGGTCGCGCAATATGCTGACGAATTGCGCATCAAGTCCTGACCATTATTATAAGGCGGAAGATGCGCTGGCTTTGCAGAGCATTTTTGACAATATCGGTAAAGACATTGTCGAAGAAACAATCCGCATTCGCACCTAAAGCGAGGCGAAGTTTAAAGAAAAAGGCCGGGTCGCTGACCCGGCCTTTTTTATTGAAATATCGCGGATTGCTTAGCCGACAATCTCGTCATCCGAGAAGAAGAACGGGATTTCCTGAGCCGCTGTTTCAGGCGCATCGGAACCGTGTACGGAATTGGCTTCAATAGACTCAGCGAATTCAGCGCGAATTGTGCCCGGCGCCGCGTCAGATGGGTTGGTCGCGCCCATAACGTCGCGATAGGCTGCAATCGCGTTCTCGCCTTCCAAGGCCTGAACAACAACAGGGCCGGACATCATGAACTCAACCAGGTCATTGTAGAACGGACGCTCTGCATGAACCGCGTAAAAGCCTTTGGCCTGTTCTTCGGTAAGTTGAATACGCTTTTGCGCGATAATGCGCAGGCCGGCTTCTTCAATCTTGGCGTTAATCGCGCCTGTCAGATTGCGACGCGTGGCGTCAGGCTTGATAATGGAAAATGTACGTTGAACAGCCATAACGGCCTCCTATAGCGTTGAAAACTGCGCGCTCTATAACGGGCATTTAACTCTGTGTGAACCCATGTTAGGCACATGATTACGGCCAAATCCGGAAACATTCACCGCTATGCTTCATATCAACGATATAACTTACCGCATTGAAGGGCGAATATTGTTCGATCAGGCGACTATCGCCATTAATAAGGGCCATAAAGTCGGCTTTGTCGGGCGTAACGGCACCGGTAAATCCACCCTCTTTAATCTCATCAAAGGCGCCATATCGCCGGAGTCCGGCAGTATCAATATCCGAAAAGGGGCGCGGCTCGGCTTTGTTGACCAAGAAGTCCCGAGCGGCCCGCAAACCCTGATTAACACGGTACTGGAGGCCGACACGGAGCGCCATGCTCTGCTGGCCGAATCTGAAACGGCAAGCGATCCGGAGCGTATTGCGTATATCTATACGCGCCTGACAGATATTGACGCTTACAGCGCTGAATCCCGTGCGGCGACAATCCTTTCGGGCCTGGGCTTCAGTCCTGAAGATCAGCTCAAGCCCTGCTCTGATTTTTCCGGCGGGTGGCGCATGCGCGTGGCCCTCGCCGCCATGCTCTTTGCCAAGCCTGACCTTTTGCTGCTCGATGAGCCAACAAACTATCTTGATATTGAAGGGGCCGTCTGGCTGGAAGCGCATATTAAAACCTATCCCGGCACAGCGTTTATCATTTCCCATGACCGGGATTTTTTAAATGCCTCCGTCACCCATATTGCGCATTTGCGCCAAGGCAAGCTGTTTGCCTATTCCGGCGGTTACGATAAATTTCAAGCGACCTTGGCCGAGCAGCAGCGCCTGTCCATGGCGCTGCGGTCCAAACAGGATGATGAGCGCCGACACTTAGAGGCCTTTGTGACCCGGTTTAAGGCTAAGGCAACAAAAGCCAAACAGGCCCAGTCACGGGTAAAAAAACTGGCCAAGATGAAGCCGGTCGCAACCCTGATTAATGACCCTATTCCGCCGATTGATCTGCCCGGACCGGAGAAATTATTAGCCCCGCCCGTCATCCGGTTTGAAGAGGCGGCTGTCGGCTATGTGCCGGATAAAGCCGTGCTTAAAAGCCTGAGCCTGCGCATCGACTCCGATGATCGCATCGGCATTTTGGGGCGAAACGGCGAAGGCAAATCCACCTTTGCCAAAGCCATTATGGGGCATTTATTGCCGCAAACGGGCCATATACGCCGCAATAAAAAACTGACTATCGGCTATTTTGCCCAGCACCAAATTGATGCGCTCTCGCCGCAGCGCTCCGCCTATGACCATGTGGTTGAATTAATGCCGGACGCCACCGAAGCGCAGCGCCGCGCGCGGCTGGCACAGTTCGGCCTGGGCCTGAAAAACGCCGAAACGCCGGCCGGAGATTTGTCCGGCGGTGAGAAGGCCAGACTGCTGTTCTCGCTCATTTCATTCCATGCCCCGCACATGCTCGTGCTGGACGAGCCGGCCAACCATTTGGATATGGACAGCCGCGCCGAGCTTATCAAATCGCTCAACGCCTATACCGGCGCGGTTATCATTATCTCCCATGACCGAAACTTGCTGGAGTCTGTTGTTGACCGGCTGTGGCTGGTCGAAAATCGCCGCGTTCTGCCTTATGAAGGCACGCTGGATGACTACCGGCAAAGTCAGCTTGAAACCCGCAAACCGAAAACCAAAGCCAAGCGGGACCCGGACGCCGAGCCGACGCAAGCAGAGCTTCGTAAAGCCGCCGCCGAGGCGCGCGAAGCGATTGCGCCCTTGAAAAAAACGGCCGAGGCGCTTGAGAAAAAGATCGAAAAGTTGCGCGCGGATGTCGTTAAGATTGATACGCAATTTGCTGACCCGGACTTTTTCACGCAATACCCCAAAGATGCACAGGAATTGACCGTGCACCGCGGCAAGTTAGTCAAGAAAATTGAAAGCTTGGAGGATGAATGGCTCACTGCTTTGGACGCCTATGAAACGGCGAGCGCCAAGGCGGGGTAAACTTACCCGCAGGTCGCGCGTACGATATAGCCCTGCGCGTCCAGTTCAAAGGTCAGCCGGTCCTCGCGCTCCGGTCCAAGCTGCCCCGCATAAAGCCCGGTGCGAACGCTGGAGGTGTAAAGCGGCTGCCCGGCGAGCATCTCTCTTACTTCCAAGCGCGGCGGCGCGGCCCGCATGTCAGGCAAAAAGTCATCTTCACTCAGCTCCTGCTCTGCCGGGCGGATGATGCGTTTATCCCCGGAAATGACCATTAAGTGCACGCCGCCAATATTTTGCCCGATAAGCCCTTGATAAAGCCGGGCGCCGCACAAATCGGCGGGGGTGAGCGATGGCATGGGCTGCGGCCGAAGGCGCTGCGGATAGACATATTGCCCTTGCCCCGGTTGCCGCACTTGCTGCGGCTGGCCCGCGCCGGTCACGCAGGCGCTCAGCAAAGCTGCGCTTAACAGAGGCAATAAATGGCGCATATGAATCTCCCGGCGAATCAATTAGCAGGCTAGCGGGCTGCGGAGCTTAAAGCAAAGCACCGCTGCACAGCTTTAAATGCGATCGTAAACATCTTCGACGATTTCGAAATAAAGACTGCGCGTTCCCTCATATCGCCAAGCCGCCAGCGTGCTGAGACCAAAACCGGCCAAAGCTAACACGGCCATGTACGACCCGGACGCCGGGACGCCTCCGAATATGCCGCAAAGCTGGAGCACAACCATAAATGCGCAAAATGATACAGTCCAAAACAAGGCGTTACCGCGCGCCGGAATGGTCATGCGGGTATAAATCCACATCGCTCCCAAAAATAATCCGATTTCAAGCGCTAAGGTCAGCCACAGATAATTCCAGAGCCCGAACCCGAATTTCTCTCCGCCGGGAACAAAGGTCATATCCGGCGCATGAACAATAACGTCGAGCACCCAATGACTGATGACCAACATAATTATAATCAACGTGCCGCCATTATTACGCCGGCCATTATAAACCCAAAACAGCGCGCCCGCGACAATCGCCCAAAACACCGTGAATAAAAGGGAATGCGAATATGGCATGTGATGCAAATCGACATGATTGGTCGCAGTAAAATTTTCAACGATACGGGTTTTTTCTACGCCGGCCAGATTCAAAATTGCCCAGACAAAATCAACAAGCTGTACGGCGATAAATGCCTGCCAGAGCTTGACCTTGCCGGTTGCGGCTGCGACCGGGGCGACTGCATAATGACCGATGAACATTTAAGGCATTCCGTCCAGGACCTCACCGCCCGCATAGGCCTGAAAATACACCAGCGCGTCCTCCGTTGTCCGGCTCGCCGCATTACGCCATGTCGGCGCGGTTGACGCGTTCAGCAGCTTACCCTGCGGCGATAAAATCAGCACGGTCGGCGTGCCGACTATGGTCTCAATGCCATAAGCTTGCGCGATATCGATATTGCGATTTTTCCGTCCGACATCCACATAAACCAACTCGTAATTATCATTGATAAGCGCCTGAAATTCGTCTGTGGCAAATTTCGCCGCCAGGCTGCGACTGTCGTGACACCAATTCGCGCCCATTGCCAATATGACCCGTTTCCCGCTGCGGCGCGCCTGCGCAAAGGCTGCGTCCACATCATCCCATGCGATTGCTTTTTTATCAAAGGGGCGCGGCTCATTATGGGCGGCGTCGGCATGGGCCTTACCGTCCGAAACGCGCGCTTCGGCTGCGCCTGCGATATGAGCAATGATGAGGCTCAGCACCGCTGAAGCCAGAAGACGACCGATCATGATAAGCTCCTGTATTAAGGTCTTATGCTTAACACGCATTAACCCTTTAGGAACCTGTTGTGAGCAAAAAATGATTATGCCTGATTATTATCCGTTTTGGCCGTTTAAGTTCAAACGCCCTGCCCCGCAATCCGGTGACCGGACCGCTACGCCGAAGCCGGCGCCGACCACAAACCCGAAACCCGACAGGCCCGCGCCGCCGCCGATTCCGTCTCCGCGCATAAAGCCTGCCGCAGATCTGCCGCTTGATATCCGCCGGTATTTTTATAACGAGCCCGGCTTTCAGACCTATGGAAGCTTCTTTGCCCATTGGGACGGATGGGTCACCGCCGGCCATGTCATTTCCGAAGCCGGCGGCAAATTGCCAAGCTTTGCGGGAAAAATGACAGCCGATTGGCCGGGCGGTTTGGACGCCGCATTGCTGGGCTGCCGCCTGCCGGCTCGCAAGCCGGCCGAGCCTGTGCGCGGGCAAGACGTTATCTGCATTGGGTTTCCTGCCGGGTCGGATGTCGCGGCGCGGCGGCGGGGCAAAGTCTATTTTCGGCGCTCGGACACCAGCTGGATTGCCCACATTATCTCGCCGGATGAACCGGTCGTCTCCGGCATGAGCGGGGGCGTTGTTCTTGATGCCAAAACGCAAGAGCCCATCGGCATCATCATCACGCGAAACAGTCCCGCCGATTTAAACAATGACAGGGATCCGGACGAATCCTGTGATTTCACGGCGCTTTGTGATGTGTGGCAAGCGGTGAAAAATCCGCCGCCGAGCGTTTAATCAGTTAAGGCCGACTTTGTCCGCGAAACCGGACACCGCTTTTTGCACGTCCCATCTCGCATCCTCAGGAACTTTCGCAGAGAGCTCAGCCCGGGTCAGGTTAAAAAACACATCCATTTCCGTTCGCGTTTCCAACGTGCGAAAGCCCATAGACCATTTCGTAAACTCTGCGCTCGCCACGGACTTCTCGTAGATAATATCCATATTTTTATGGCGTGGGTCCCGGCGGATTTTGTCTGCCAATTCTTTGACATGCGCCTCCGGCCCTTCGAGGACCTGCATGATGTCGTTCTCATGCACCATCAGGAGACCGGTTATGTCTCTTTCACGGTTCCAGACGGCGGAAAAAGTCGCAATCGCGCGGAAATCCGCATCGCTTGTATCAGGCGATTTTTCAGACGTGTATATTAATCGGTAAATCATAAATGTTTCTGCCGCTTCCCCGGACGTTAATCAATCTGTTTACGCGGCGGCGCACGGTCCGGTTTGGCTCAATTCAGGGCCGGTCACTTATTTTTCAGACTTATTGGCCGAGAAATGATCCTCGCATGCGAGCCCCCTCGGGCATAAGCCAAGCAGAACGCAATAAGTCAGTCCACGCCGAGACTGCGTGATTAAAACACCATAGCCGCAGCGCGCAGCGCCATGACTATTAAAACGACAGTGGACAGAGAGAACACAACAAATCTGACCATGACTTTGTTGTTTGTGATTTGCACCAAAGAATGAATGATACGCAAAATTACATAGACCCACGCTAAATGGGCAAACAGGCCGTCATTTAAACCGGAAAGCTGAAGATAGAACATCAGCGCATAAAATATCGTCGGCTGCTCCATCAAATGATTATAGTTATGCGCCGCGTATTGAACATTAGCCGGCAGCTTGCCCTTCCAATCCCCGTCAGGGTTTTTCGCCGTGTCCGGAGCTATTTTGTATTTTTGCATGGCGGGAATGCGGCGCGCATACATGACGCACCAAATAATCAATGACCACAGGATCAGGACTAAAACAGGCGTTAAGAATTGATACATGAGACTCCCCTAACTTTCGGGCAACTTGCCGTGAATTTTTTCGCCTGTCGAGTCGCTTTGGAAAAGGAAAAGCCATGTATAATATCATTGTAACAAACCTGGAAACTGTGCCCGGAATGAACATTCTGTCCCATCACGGATTAGTGCAAGGTAATACGGTCCAAGCCAAACATGTCGGGCGCGATATTATGGCCGGCCTTAAAAATATCGTCGGCGGCGAGTTGAAAGGCTATACCGAGCTTTTGCAAACCGCGCGCGAACAAGCCACGCAGCGCATGATTGAAGAGGCGAGAACGCTCGGCGCAAACGCCGTTATCAATGTGCGCTATTCCACCAGTTCCATCACCCAAGGCGCGTCAGAGCTTTACGCCTACGGCACCGCCGTAAAGGTCGGGTGACATGGGCCTTTTATTATCAACCCTTGTCGTGCTCATCGGTCTGTTTTTCGGACTGCGCGCAGATAAAAAACATTTTCAATATTTGAAATCCCAAGAAGAGGCTTTCGCCGATATTACCCTTCTTAACCTGAAACGCATTGACGGTCTTGAGACCGCGCAAGGACGGCTCGTGACCGGAAATGTCGTCGTCGCCAATGATGCATTTAAAAAATTCCTCAGCGCGCTGCTGATGTTTTTTGGCGGCCGTATAGGCGTTTATGAAACGCTCATGGAACGCGCCCGCCGCGAAGCCTTGGTGCGCATGCAAAAAGAGGCGCGTAATCTGGGCGCGTCCAAAATCATCAACATTCGGATTGAAACCTCGACCATTAAAGGGAACACGCCCAAAAGCATTGGCAGTATTGAAATGCTCGCTTATGGTACGGCCATATATTAGCCGCCCTAAAAGAGAGCCTTATGCTGACTGCCGCCCGCCTGACCGTTTCAATCCTCGCCCTTGCCGTGTTGCCCGCTTGCGACGCCCCGCCCAGCGTTCAAAAAGTGATTGATGAAGCCGAAGCAAAAAAGACGGCTGCCGCGCCGCCGCTGGATAACCCCGTGCAATCCGTGGCGCAGGAAGAGGGCCGCGAGGTCTATATGCGCTACCTTCTGGGCGATTGGGCACCGAAATCGCAATGCGATAATGACGGGCTGCGCTGGACATTTTCCGAAGACAGCTTCACCCGGCCGTCAACGCTGTCGACGATTGCCAAACCTTGCCGTCTGGAAATCGTCGAAGCTCTTGATGACGGCAGCTACGCTGTCGCCGGCTATTGCCCGCAGCTGGACGTCCAAGACGAGCCGGTCGTGCTCCCCCTCACCCGGGTCAATGACGACCACATCATCATCCCCGGCGTCGGCGGCGGCGCGCTGTTTCGGTGCGGGTAGTCGCCGCGCATTTGGCATAACGGCCCCATGACAATTTCGACGCCGCCAACCCGCTTGGATTCCGTACGCGCCTTGCGCGGCGTTGCGGCTATTTTGGTGGTGGTTTTTCATATTTTTGAGCTGCAGCGCCTGTGGATGAGCGCCAACGCCCCCGGCGAAGCCGTCGTGGCGGGACCGTGGGCGCAGGGTTATGCCGGCGTGGATTTGTTCTTTGTCATATCCGGTTTCATCATGGTCTACATCACGGCCGAAGCCGCCGGCGGAGCGCGCGAAACGGCCGCGTTTTTAAAGCGCCGCGCCATACGGATTTTCCCGCTCTGGTGGGTCTTTTGCGCAATATTGATGCTGTATTATACGGCGCAATTCGGCGCGCCTGTGCCGGATGATTTTAACGGCAGTAACCCGGCCGGCTATCTGCTTAAGTCTGTTTTCCTAATTCCGCAGAGCGCCGAGCCCATATTAGGCCTTGGCTGGACATTGATTCATGAGATTTGGTTCTATCTTGTCTTCGCGCTGATATTATGGCTGTTCCCGAAATATAAGCTCGCCGCATTACTAATATGGGCGGCAATCGTGTTTGTCTTGGCCGCCACCGTGCCCGCCGGCGTGCAGGCTGCAAATTATCCTAAACTCGCCGCCTCTTATCTCAGTCTTGAGTTTATCGCCGGCGGGTTGTCGGGTTGGCTGATTACCCGGCGGATTTACATCGCGCCGAAACTGATTTTCGCGGCCGGAATCATCGCCTCGGTCGCCGCGCTGTGTCTTTATACCGACAAAGATTTCACCCAGCTTTTATGGGGCCGCGTTGCCGTTTTCACCCTGCCCTTTTGCGCGGTAATTTACGGAGCTGTCGCCATGGAAAAGACCGAAGGCTTTCGCGCGCCGAAATCAGTGCTGTGGCTCGGTGATGTGTCTTACTCGCTCTACCTGTCGCATATTTTAGTGCTGGGCGTACTCATACGCCTGTGGCCCCGCCTGCCCGCGCCCGAGCTCGGAAGCGCGGCCGGCAGCATTAGCTTCGCCGTCGCCGGATTAGCCGCAAGCGCCCTCGTCGCCGGCGCATTTTATTACTGCGCAGAACGCCCAATGCTGCGGGTCATGCGCAAACGTAAGCGTACATCATAGTGCCGGCGGATGAAAAAGAGCGCTTCGACCTGCCGCCCGGCGGGTCGCGCCAATATCAAAGAGAGCGGTTGTCATCTGCATCCGCCAACACAGAGATTAACACAAAAATCAATCAGACCGCGGCAAATGATGTTTCAGAATATCTGGAATCGGATGAGCATATAATGTGGGCGGATGTAAGCGCCAAAAATGCCGGTCGCGGTGAAATTATATGGCTTTTCGGATTCTTTTCGTTCTGGCAAATCATGCTTTGGGGCATGACCGTGAAAAGCATTATTGATGGACAGTTTGATGCTATCCCTATGATTTTGATTTTCAGCGTTTTTGGCTTTGTCATCAGTTATCTGCAATACCTTGATATCACAGGCGCAGCCCCGCGCTTTAGCTATGCACTTACAAACAAATGTGGCCTCATTGTCAAAGTAACAAAGATAGATTTTTTTGGCAAAAATCTGTTTGATAAAACGACATGTTTTATTCTCAACCGTGACAACCTGCGAAAGTTTCGTTTTGAAGGTGACGATAAAGTCGGCACACTTACATTTCGCGGAAAGTCAATAGAGCACGGTAAAGAGCCTTTCGGCACAATATTGGACAAATATCCCAATTCCTTGCCAAAAGAGTTTAAAAATATTTCTGATGCGAATTATGTGATCAACCTTATACGGCTTCATTTCTTCGGCGACAAAAAATCAGATGAGTTTGAAGACTCCATAACGAATGACAAATGAGCTAACCCCTTGCGAAAACCCGCTAATCAGCGCATAAGTCACCCATCCGAGCGGCGTCTGAGTTCGTGGCCCCAAGCCATGCACGCAGACTGAGAAGCACGCTTTGAACTTGATCCGATTTACATCGGCGGAAGGACGGACATATTCGCAGCTTTTGCGGCCGAACTTTCGCTGTCTTTCAGCGAGCGCACCATGAATAAACCCATCGACCAATCTCAATTTCAAACGCCGGACATTACGCTGGGCGCGTTGCCGAGCTCGGCCAAGGTTTACACCGCGCCGGACGCGGATCCGAGCCTGCGCGTGCCGCATCGCCTTATTCATCTGCATGAAAGCGCGAACGAGCCGGATGTGCCGGTTTACGACACGTCCGGTCCCTATTCCGACCCGAGCGTAGCGATTGATTTGGAAAAAGGCCTGCCCCGCCCGCGGACCGATTGGGTTTTAGAGCGCGGCGGCGTTGAATTTTATGAGGGCCGGGATGTTAAGCCCGAAGATAATGGCGGCGCGTCCGGTAAACATCTGGCCCGCGAATTTCCGATTAAAAACCGCCCGCTGCGCGGCAAGCCCGGCGAGATGATAACGCAATACGAATTTGCCAAAGCCGGCATCATTACCAAAGAAATGATCTATATCGCCGAGCGTGAAAACCTTGGCCGTAAGCAAGCCGTTGACGGCGCGCAGGCCCGCGTTGACGCCGGCGAGAGCTTTGGCGCGTCTATCCCGGCTTTTGTCACGCCGGAATTTGTCCGTGATGAGATTGCCGCCGGCCGCGCCGTTGTGCCGTCCAATATCAACCATCCGGAATTGGAACCGCAAATTATCGGCCGCAATTTCCTGGTCAAAATCAACGCCAATATCGGTAATTCCGCGGTGACCTCATCCGTGGAAGAAGAAGTCGATAAAATGGTCTGGGCGACGCGCTGGGGCGCGGATAATGTGATGGACCTGTCGACCGGACGCAATATTCACAATACGCGCGAATGGATTATCCGCAACTCGCCGGTGCCCATCGGCACGGTTCCGATTTATCAGGCACTGGAAAAAGTGAACGGCGTGGCCGAAGACCTGACTTGGGAAGTCTACCGCGACACGCTTATCGAGCAGTGCGAGCAAGGGGTGGATTATTTCACCATCCATGCCGGCGTGCGTCTGGCCTATATCCACCTGACCGCCAACCGCGTTTGCGGCATTGTCTCGCGCGGCGGATCGATCATGGCGAAATGGTGCCTGTCCCACCATAAAGAGAGCTT
>CALLVD010000075.1 GCA_938010385.1 uncultured Robiginitomaculum sp. | reverse complement strand
AAAAGTCTCCCCGGATTTAGATTCCGGCGCGGCGGACCGCATTGTCGAGCAGGCGCGCACTTACGGCCTGTCGGCCATTATCGTCTCCAATACGACGCTGGACCGGTATGAAAGCCTGAAAAGCCCGCACCAAGGCGAGGCCGGCGGATTGTCCGGAAAGCCGCTGCTGACCAAATCCAATGCCATGCTCCATGAATTTGCCGGCGCGGCCGCCGGGCGTATTCCGCTCATCGGGGTCGGGGGCATTGCGTCCGGCAGCGACGCTTATGACAAAATCCGTTTAGGCGCGAGCGCGGTGCAGCTCTACTCCGCCCTCGTTTACGGCGGCCCGCAGTTAGTGACGCAGATCTGTGATGATTTGGCTGCGCGGCTTAAAGCTGAAGGCTTTGCCTCGGTCAAAGACGCGGTCGGTAAGGCCTAAGTGTTTATCGCCGTGAGTATCTTCGGATAGGCCGCGCCCAGCGTGACAGCCCGCGCAATATAGTAAACCAAAAACGCCATCCAAATGCCGTGCGGGCCAAAGATCGGGTAGAGCGCGAAATGCGCGGCGATATAAATGACCAGAGCCGCTATCCCGGCATTGCGCATGGCGGCGGTATGGGTCACGCCGATAAATATGCCGTCGAGCTGAAACGCCGCCACGCCGAGCAGGGGCGTTAAGGCGCACCACGGCAGATAAGTTTTCGCCGCCGCGCGCACGCCGGCATCCGTGGTCATCAAATCAATTAAAGCCGGCCCGCCGATGAAGATAATTACCGAGCACAGCAGCGCCGCGATAATCGCAAACTCGCTTGTCAGCTTGACGGCGCGGGTAAAGCGCGCCTTGCTTTTTGCCCCGTAAGCGCTTCCGACGGCGGCTTCGGCCACATGGGCGAAACTGTCGAGCACAAGCGCGACCATATTGATAAATTGGAGCAGAATATGATTGCTCGCCAGAAAATCTGCGCCCTGATTGGCCGCTTGCCAGCCGAAAAAACTAAAGCCCGTTGTCAGGCACATTGTGCGGATGAAGATATTGCTGTTGGTTACGCCGAGCTTTGACAGGGCCGTGCGGTCCAGAAGGGCCGCTTTCGTCAGCGCAGATTTGCGCAATCCCCCGCGCGCGATTATCTCGCGCCGCGCCATATACAGCCCCATTATCAGGCCGCAGACTTCCGCCATAGCAGAGCCCGCCGCTACGCCCGCCACGCCCATGTCCAGTTTTAAAACGAAAAACACCGACAGCACGGCGTTAATCACGTTGAGCACAATCTGCATATAAAGCGCGCGGCGCGGCCGCCCGATACCGATAAACCAGCCCATCAGCGCAATGCCGCCCAGCGTCGCCGGCAAGCCCCACAGGCGCACAGATATATAAGTGCGCGCTGCGGTCTCGACGCCCGGCTCCCCGGGAAAGATAGTAAAGGCGGCGAGCATTAACGGAATTTGCAGGGCGAGGATTAACAGTCCGATGGCCAATCCCAAAGGCACGGCGCGGGCCAAATGCGCTTGAACCGCGCCTTGGTCGCCGGCCCCGTCAGCCTGCGCAGCGAGGCCGGCCGTGCTCATGCGCAAAAAGCCAAAGCCCCAATAAAAGATGGCATAGATGACTGCGCCCAAACCGATGCCGGCCAGCAGGAGCGGATTGCCGAGCCGGCCGATGACGGTGGCGTCGATAATGCCGACGACCGGGCCGGCGGCATTGGCGATCATTATCGGCCAGGCCTGCTGCGCGACGGCGCTGCGGGTTAAGGGAGGCGGCGCGGCCGCCGCTGCTTTACGTGTCACGGGCCAACATGAAATGGCCGTGCAGCACGGTAATCGGCTCGTCAAAACTGCGCTGCCAGGCGCGTACCTGAACATTGGCCACGCGCGAGCCTTGGCGCATAATCACGGCGCGGGCATAAGTGTCTTGGGGCCGGCCGCGGCGCAAATAGTCGATATTGACGCCGACGGGCCGGGCGAATTGTACCGTTTGGTTTTCAATCGCCAACTGAACAATCGCCGTAATTTCCATAAACGCACTGACTGATCCGCCATGCAAGGCTTTGAGCAAGGGATTGCCGATAATATCGTCAGAATAGGGCATCACCATTGTCAGTTCTGTGCCCATCAGCAGGGGGCGAATATTTAAAAACTTCGCGTAGGGGATTTTATCCAGACGCGCGGCGATTTCACTTTCGGTGAAGTCAGAGGATTTTTTGGTCATGTCGGCACTCGTTTAATTTGCGGGCCGTCTTCTTTGTCACTTTTCCAGCCCCCGCCGGTTGTCATAAATACGGCTTGGCAGCTGGCGACGGGGTTATCGGAATCGCCGTCATGGGCCACGGCGCGCACAAAGGCGACATTGCGCGTGGTCTTATAACACCGCGCTTCGGCAATCAGGTTTTTGCCCGGTTCTGCCGCGCGCATATAGTCAATGCGCATGTCCAGCGTTGCCACGGGTACGCTTTGCTCAAATGCGCTGATGGCCGCCAATCCCGACGTGTGATCAAGCAGCGCCGTCACGACGCCGCCGGCCATGACGCGGGTTTCCGTATCGCCGATAAGCTTGGCGTCATAATCCATCGCCAGCGTTGCGCTGCCGATATCGACGGCCACAAACCGAAAGCCGAGGGCCACGGCGTGCGGCGTGCCCGAGACGAATAACGGGCCGAGCTCCCATAATTGGGTCAGGCGCTCTTCTTTGCTGATTGTGTCTGTCATGACGTTTGTGTAGACCGCCGCGCAGGCGGGCGCGAGCAAAACTTACGTGCCGGCAACATCTTTAAGGGTTTGAATAATCACATCATCAACCCGGCCGGTTTCCGGCAGGCCATTGGCGCGCTCAAACGCCTTAATGGCTTGGGCTGTGCGCGGACCCATAGCGCCGTCTGCGACGCCGGCATCATAGCCGAGATCCAGCAGAAGTTTTTGCACAGTGGCGACATTGCTGTTGCCGCGTTTTGGTTTGCTGTTCCACGGCATGTTTTGGAAAATGCCGTTCACTTCCGGATCAAACTCTGACGGGCGATAGCTTGCAACCTTGCTCTTGGCGCGGGCCAGCACATCAGACGGAAGCTCCAGTTCCAGCTGTCCGGCGCGGCGCGCGGCATCCTGATCCCCTTGGCCCCCGGCAATTGCGTACCAATTATAGGCTTCGGCCGGGTCAGCGGGGACGCCTGTGCCGCGTTCATAAAGGACGGCCAGATTATATTGCGCGTCGGTCATGCCAAACTGCGCGGCTTTTTCAAACCATTGGGCGGCGACAGATAAATCGACATCCACCCCGCCTTTGCCTTCAATATAATAAAGCGCCAGATCATACATGGCGATGCGATGACCGGCGCGGGCCGCGCGTTCGGTCAACAGGCGGGCTTGCGGCGCGTCTTGCGCTACGCCTTGGCCGTTTTCATACATATTGCCCAAATAATATTGCGCGGCCGGCAGGCCTTGATTGGCCGCGGCGCGAATAAACGTTGCAGCCGCTTCTTCATCACCGGACTGCAAGCGGGTTAAACCCTTTTGCAGCTGCGCGACGGGATTTCCGGCGGCCACGGCAGCGTCGAGCGAGGCATAATTATCAATGCGCGGCTTGGACGGGTTGATATCCTCTGCGCCTTTGGCCGGGCTCATCGCGCCGGTGGACGGCATGATGCTGACAGGCATGGCTTTAGGCGCTTGCGCTGCAGTGACCCGGCTTGCCGGGTTTGCAGCCGGAGCCTGCGCAACGCGCGGTTCGCCGCCCGGCAGGCGATCTTTCACAATCCACGCGCCGGCGGCGACAACAGCGACCAGCGCGGCCGCGCTTGCTGCCGTGCGCAAGGTGCGCGGCGTTAATTTAGATCTGCTCACTGAGGTCTGCTTTGGCAGACGCTTGCCGCCGCCCGCGGCGTCCGCGCCCGGGCGGGCGGCGGCCATAGACATATCGGCATCAAGCGAAAGCGGCGCCGCCGCATAAGGATCGTCCGGCTGCGTATTTGGCAGGCCCGCTGCATAAGGGTTTTGCTGATAAGGATTATCGTCATAGGCCGGGGCGGCCTGCATCATATCCGGTTGCGGCGCAGAACCGGCGTAAGGATCGAAGTCTGCCGGCGCGTCATAATCATGAAGCGCCATTTGCGCGGCGGCATGTCCGCTGTCTTGAGGCTGAACTTGGTGCGAAACCGGGGCTTGCGGCTCTGCGTAAGCGGCCGGCGCAGCAGCATAAGGGTTTTGCGGCGCCGGGGCCGGGCTTGGCTCTGCATAGCTGACCGTTTCGTAACGCGACGGATCAAATTCCAGCGGCGCGCCGCTTTCTGTCTGAACGGCCGGCGTAATCGGTAAGGGCAGGGGGGACTCTTGCGCGCTCAAGGCCGGCGCAGCTTCGGGCTGCACGGCGGGGAATGGCGGCGCAGATAAATCGGCCGCCGGGACAATATCGGCAGCCGCAATGCCGCGCGCCTCAAGGCTGTCCAGACGCGCAGACAGGGCCGCAACACTGCGCTCCATCGGGGTGATGTCGACATAAGGCTGCGCCTGTCCTGCACCGGCAAGGCGCTTATCAATGTCGGCTTTTAGATTTTCAATTTCATGCTGACTGTCCAGAGCCGCCTCATAAATGCGGCCTTCCGTGCGGTGCTCTATGGCGGCGCGGGCTTCGATCAAGTCGGAAGATAATTGCGTAATTTGATTGCCGATTTTACGAATAGCGGCGGCGCTGTCTTCTTCAATCTGCGACAGCTTTGTATCGGTAAGGCTGCGCTGCGCGTCAAATTTCTCGTTAACGCGATGCTCAAGCGCTTCGCGCTCGCGGGTTTCCGTGCGCACGCGGTTATCAATCGCCGTGGCCAGCCGGATGATTTGCTCATTGACTTTTTGAATGCTCTCGGCCTGACGCAGCTCAGCCTGAGACAGACGCGCCGTGGCGCGCGACAGGGCGCCGCTTATTTGGTCAATATCTGCGCCTTGCAGGGCGTCCTGAAGCGCGCCGCTGACTTGGGCGCGCGATTCGTCCAAGCGCCGGTTTAAATGGGCGGCGAGCTCGTCTACATGGGTGCGCAGATCGGTCTGCGCCTTGCCGCCGACTTTCCCTTTAAGCGCGTCAAAAGCGGTTTCCAGGGCTTTGACAGAGCGTTTGGTGTTTTTATCGGCTGCCTTTAAACGGCGCTCGACATTGCCGACATGTGCGCGCAGCTTGGCTAAGCTGTCGCGCTCTGTTTTCGGTTTTACCGGTGTTTTGCCCGCCATGGCGTTTCCCATATCTGCTTTGCGCCGCGGCTTTGCTTGAAAATAAAAGCCGCACCTTCTCAAATGCAGTTAGGCTGATTTGTAGTTAACGTCTTCTTAAAATCGTGTCGATTTTAACCTTTTACCTCTGATTTATAGGGTCTTTTCGCCCAAAGCGGTCAAAGGCTGTTTTATCAGCGCGGCGACATGACGGCCGGGATGAAGTAGCCCGGCGCGCGGTCCTGCAGGCCGCGTTCAACCCTATCAACGGCAAATTTGGCTTTCTCATTGGGTTCAACAGAGCTTCTGAGCGTATCAAAGCTGTTCCACGCAGCGTTATAATCCCCGCCGGCCGCATAAAATTGCGCCATGGCCAGATACATTTGCGGATTATACGGATCTTTCAGCAAAGCTGACCGGATTAACCGGCCGGCCTCAATATCATCAACGCCGGCGACTTTGGCGGTGGCGCTGTCAATTTTCGCGCGCAAGACGCCGGCCAGGCGCAGAATATCGGCCGGCGTATCATCAGCGTCCAGCCACGGCCGCAGTGCCTGCAGGGCGGTTACTCGGTCCTTGCTGTCCTCAGACCCCGCATAGGCCTTTATCAGCGCTTCGAGCCGCTGCGGTTTTTTGCGCATATCTTCAATAGCGCGCAGGGTCTTGCAGGCCTTTCGGATATTGTTTTTCTTGCAAGGGCGTGAAAACAGCTCATAGCGCTTTGCCGCCAGCCAAGCCGTTTCAAAATCTTCGGCCTCATAAGCGGTCAGGACAGCGTCTGCTAACTCATCATATTTCGGCGGGCCGCCGGGCGCGATGCCTCTTGCGGCTTGGTTCATCACAAAAGTAATCGGGTCGTTTTGCGTTTCGCTGAGCGCATTGAGCGCTTTTGCCGGCAGGGGAAATTCCGCCGTCTGCGCGCTTGCGGTTTTCAGGGTCCAGACCTGTTTTTGTCCCTGCGGCGCGCCGGGGGATTTGGAGATTATTGTCATCGCCTTGACGGGTCCGGCCGCATAAAGCTGCTTTAGGCCCGCCGGATGCACAGGCAAATCCAAATGCGCAAAGGCGAGCATGGCGTCTGATTGCTCGGGCGTTTCGTAAGTCTCGCCGCTCAGGCTGACTTCAAAAACGCGCTCGCCGTCAAACTTTAAGGTCCCGCCGGCGCTGCCTGAGTCCAAAACCAAATTATCCCGATCGCTCAGGCCAAGGCTGTAGGCGCTTTCTACCCAAAACGTATTCAGGCTCGCTGCCGGCGAGATTTGAACCGCGCCGTCTTTGGCGTCTTTCAGGGCGGCAGAGACAGTGCGCGTATTGCGATGGGCCAGAGCGTAGAGCGGGACATTGACCCAAATCAGCGGCGCCCCGGCGCGCTCTGCGCCGGTCACGCTCAGTACGCGATTATATTTAAAATCATAAATTTTCAGCGGCGCGGCCGGCTGCGTAGACTGCCGGGCGACATAATCCGGACCGACGGCCAGCGCGACGTCGAAGGTCTTAGGCTTGCTGCCTTCAGTAAGGCCGGATTGCGTGACAGAATAAATCAGATTCATTTGCGGCCCCGGCCCGTCTTGCCGCAAGGCCAGATATTCAGCCGCCGACAGGAAGAACGGCGCAATATCGCCGCGATTTAAAACCGGTTTATAGGCCGCATTAGCAGCCGGATTGTTCATAGAGGGCAGGGCGGGGCCGCTCGCTTCGGCTTTTGGCTCGGCTTCAGATTCAGGGTCAGACTCTTTGACGGCTTCAGACTCTTCGGCCGGTTCAGGCGCGTTTTCGTCCGTCGCATTATCTTTGGGATATTCTGCTGCCGCGGCCTCTCGGATAAGCGAGTCTTGCTCTTGCGCAGGTTCGGGCTGTGGCTCGGTTTTGGGCGCGATTTCAGCTTCAGGCTCCGGCTCAGGCTGCGGCGCGAGGCTGATTTTAATCTTGGGCTCCGGCGCGACCATTGTGGGTATGGGCTGCGTTGCAGGACCAGATTGGACCGCGCCCGGCGCGGTTTGTGATTGCGCCGCTTTTGACGCCTCATAAAGCGCGTAAGGGTCAATGTCCTGCGCGCCGGCCGGCAAGGCGAGCGCGGTCAGCAGGGCAGGCGTTATAAGTGCGTGAAAGCGAAGGGTTGTCATAGCCCTGCTTATCCCGCCTGCGACAAAATCGGTCAAGGGGCGTGAATCACCTTGCAGTTGACGT
Source organism: uncultured Robiginitomaculum sp. (assembly GCA_938010385.1). Lineage (GTDB taxonomy): Bacteria > Pseudomonadota > Alphaproteobacteria > Caulobacterales > Maricaulaceae > Robiginitomaculum. Next base: position 634 of record CALLVD010000075.1, on the reverse strand, counting down.
TAACGTTAGCTATCTATGCATTATGTTGCATATGCAAGACACACAAACCGCCGCTGTTAATGACCGCGCAGACACGCCGGATCGCTCTTGGACGATCCGCGAATTGTCGAGTCATTATGACATTACGCCGCGAACGCTGCGCTTTTATGAAGATAAGGGGCTGATCGCACCCGGCCGCGCCGGCGGTAATCGCGTTTACGGGCCGCGCGACCGCGCCCGGCTGGAGCAAATTTTACGGGCCAAGCGCCTGGGCTTTTCGCTGGACGATATTGCCGACTTTCAGCACGTCATTGAAGGCAAAATTCTTGATCGGTCAGAACTGCTCAAGCGCCGCAAGGCCTATCTGCGTATGATTGAGCAATTGGCCGAGCAACGCCGCGATATTGATATTGTCACCAAAGGCCTGGCACGCACGGCGGCCGGCATTCAGGCCTTTGTCGATGATCCGGCCCGTGATGCGGCTATCCTAAATTATGCCGAAGCCTATGCTGCGGCCTTTGCGCCCCACATGGACGATGATTTTTCAGAAGAAACCGCCGGTTTTCCCGGCTCATTATAAACCCTAACGGAGACACATTATGCCCGTCTATAACGCCCCTATCCGCGACATGCAGTTTTTGATGCACGAAATGCT
>CALLVD010000074.1 GCA_938010385.1 uncultured Robiginitomaculum sp. | reverse complement strand
GAAATTCTGGAAAGCGTCGAAGACACGCAGCCCTACCAAGAGGGCTGCCTGTCCGTGCCGGATTATTTCGAAACCATTGACCGCCCTGAAAAAGTCAAGCTGACCTATCTGGACTATCACGGCAAACGGGTCACGGAATATGCGACCGGGCTTTATGCCGTGTGTATCCAGCACGAAATGGATCACTTAAAAGGTATTTTGTTTATCGACTATCTCTCGCGCCTGAAACGCGAACGGGCGGTCAAAAAAGTGATGAAAGCCGAAAAGCTAAAAGCGGCCGGCTAGTGACTCTGCGCGTTGTCTTCATGGGAACGCCGCAATTTGCGGTGACGTCCCTGTCTGAAATTTTGGCAGCCGGCCATGAGGTCGTTTGCGTCTACACGCAGCCGCCCCGCAAAGCCGGCCGCGGGCAAAGCCTGACCAAATCCCCTGTCCACCAATTTGCCGAAATTATGGGCCTGCCCGTGCGCACGCCGGAAAGCTTTCGCAAGCCGTCCGTGATTGACGGGCTGGAGGCGCTTGACGCTGATGTGGCTTGTGTGGTGGCCTATGGACAAATCCTGCCGCAGCGCGCGCTGGACGCGCCGAGGCATGGCTGCCTGAATCTGCACGCCAGCCTGCTGCCGCGCTGGCGCGGCGCGGCGCCGGTGCAGCGCGCCATTATGGCCGGCGATACGCAAACGGCGGCGCAGATTATGCAAATGGCAAAAGGGCTCGATACCGGTGATATTGTCATGTCCGCCGTCGAGCCTATCGGGCCAAACGATACGGCCGGCACTTTGTTTGCGCGGCTGGCGCAAACCGGCGCGCAGCTCTGGGCGCCGGTTCTGGCCGCGCTTGAACGCGGCGGCCTACAGGCGACCCCGCAAACCGGCGAGGTGAGCTATGCCGAAAAAATTGATAAGGCCGAGTCTAAAATCGACTGGACAAAACCGGCCGCGCAGATTGATTGCGAAATTCGCGGCCTGACGCCTGCGCCCGGCGCTTACTTTCTGCACGGCGATAAACGGGTGAAAGTTTTAAAGGCGGTCCCTGAGGACGGCGAGGGAAATCCCGGCGAGGTTCTCGAAGGCGAGCGCATTGCGTGCGGGCAGGGCGCGCTGCGGCTTGTCACCGTGCAGCCGGCCGGAAAAGCCGCCATGAGTTTTGAAGATTTCGCGCGCGGCTATCAGATTAAACCGGGGCATCAGTTCTAAGCATGCCCCGTTACAAACTCCTTATTGAATATGACGGCGCGCCCTATTGCGGATGGCAGCGCCAACCGGATCAGGACACGGTGCAAGGCACGCTGGAGCGCGCCGCCGGCCGCATAAACGGCGCGCCCGTTGACGTGTTCGGATCGGGAAGAACCGACAGCGGCGTTCACGCCCTGGGCCAAGTCGCGCATATGGATTTTGTCAAAGACATTCGCGCCGACAAAGTGCGCGATGCGATGAATTTTCATCTGGCGGACGCGCCGATTACCGTGCTGGACGCGCAGATTTGCGACCCGGAGTTTAATGCTCGGTTTGATGCGACGTCGCGCGAATATCTTTACCGCATTATCGACCGCCGCCCCAAACTGGCATTAGAGCGCGGACGGGTCTGGCGCATTCCGGTAAAAATGGACGCGGACGCCATGCATTACGCCGCGCAGGAATTAATCGGGCAGCACGACTTTACGACCTTTCGAGACAAGCTTTGCCAAGCCCAATCGCCGGTCAAGACTTTAGATGAACTGCGGGTCAGCCGGGTCGGCGAAGAAATTCACGTCACGGCCAAAGCGCGCAGTTTCCTGCACCGCATGGTCCGCTCTATCGTCGGCTCGCTGGCTGAAGTTGGCATGGATAAATGGGACGCGGAAGATATGGCGCAAGCGCTGGCCGCCAAAGATCGCCGCGAATGCGGACCTGTGTCGCCGCCGGACGGACTTTACTTGGTGAAGGTCAGCTACTGATTTCTGTAATTCTCGGGAGCGTTTTAGTGAGTGTCAAAGATTGTATAATGAACAGTCCCGAAAGGCCCGAGTACGCATTAGCGCTGTCGGCATTAAAAGAAATACTTTTCAACCTACCATTTAAAATTATTGTAATAGATGGAAGGCCTGGTGTGGGCAAAACGACGTTAGGACGTTTCCTTGCTTGGAGATTTAACATTTCTCTTGTTGAAACAGACCTGTTTCTGGTTCAGCAGCAAGGGCATTATATCTTTAGAAATACTGCATTGAATTCAGTTATTGGCAACAGGCGTGCAATTGATCGGCCTGTTATAATTGAGGGAGTAACATCATTGGCGATTCTATCTGAATTGAAGCTAAATTTCGATTTCCACATACACGTCACCTGCGAAGATGCTGTATCAAGTGTATTGCCCGAGTATTCAGATTACCTGAGAATGTATAATCCTTGTGGTTCTGCAGACTTGATACTGGATTTGCCGGCCCTCAAGCGGAATTGAAAGCTGAGCAGTTAAAATAACGCACTGCATTTTTTGTCAGCTCAGCCCAGCGCGTGCCGGCCGTCCGCGCCTGATGCGCTTCAAATGCTGCCTTGCTTTCAAACCGCTCATAAACGTGAAAGCGAGTTTCTAAGTCGGCGTCTTGCGTGACGCGAAATGTGATGCAGCCCTGCTCGTCTTGGGTGGCACGGATATGTTCGGGCAGGGCGGCTTGCACGCCCGATAAGTCCTCGGCCGGAATATCGATATAGCCCGTTAGCGTCACACCGACCCGCGCTCGGTTTTCGGCCTGCAAAACCTGTTTTAGTCCGGATTTGTAATCCGCATATTGCGGACTCCAGCCGAGTTCGCGTTTCGCCCGGCTTGTGTCAACGCGTTTGGTCTCTGCGTAAAATGTGCGGGCCATGCGGCTGACATTGGGGTCGTCAGGGCTGACGCGGGGCGGGCGCGCTGCGCCGAGCAGGTCTGCGGCGTAGTCCAAGACGTCTTGCGGCGGGGCCGGCATGTCGTCGGCGAGATTGTAAATGCGCTGCGGGTTCGGGGCGTCTATGCTTGCCAAAACAGCGCGGACAATATCGTCGACATGGACGCGGTTAACGACATGGCCGGGCTTGATGACCGCGCGCGCTTCGCCTTTTAATATTTTCTCAAACGGGCTGCGGCCCGGACCATAAATCCCCGCGAGGCGAAAAACATGCACGGGCAGGCCCGTCTCTATCCAGGCAATTTCCGCGTCTGCGCGCCGTCGCCCGCGCGCGGTGAGCGGCGTCGGCGGCTCGTCTTCGAACGCGAAACGGCCGGCGCGATCACCGTAGACTGATGTGGCGGATAAGTATCCGGCCCATTTCGGGTTTGCATCTTTTAACAGGCCGGACGTCAGCACCGGGTCACCGCCATTATCAGGGCCGATTGAGGATAAAATGTAATCAGCGTTAGCCGCCGCTCGGCGCAGATCGCCCGAAACTTCGCCCTCAAATTTTAACACGGGGACGCCAAGCGCCGCGAGGTCCGGCGCATTGCTGCGCGTCGTCGCAATCACATGCATGCCGCGCGCAATTAAATGGGGTATCAGGGCGCGCGCCGTAAAGCCTGCGCCTAATATCAACGCCGTTTCGCGCGCCGCGTCTTGCTGTAATTTAACCCGGCTATGCATTGCCCGTTCATCCCTGCCGCTGTAATGACGGCTTATGAAAATGCGTCTTTTATCTTTGGTCTGCCTAGCGGTGTTCGGCGGCTTTGTCATGGCACAAAATACCGGAGCGCAAGCCGCCGGCGGGGAAATTCCCATTGCAGCAGCCTTAAAGCCTGCGCCGGCGCATTGGTCGACCATAGAAGATTTTGACGCGCGCCATGACGGCTGCTTAACGGCGATCGCGGCGGATGCGGACTTGGCCTATGAAGATGCCCTGATTTGGAAAAATGACGGCGGCGGCCGCCGGGCTGCGCACTGCGTTGCTATGGCTTTGTTTGCCCTCGGCCATAAAGACGAAGCCGCCCACCGGCTTGAGGCTATGGGCGCAGACATTGGCGCCGGCACGCCGGATATGCGCGCCGACCGCTATACGGAAAGCGCAGATTTCTGGTTGGAGACCGGGGACGCCACCGCCGCGCACAGAGCCTCTGCTGCGGCGCTGGATTTATCGCCGAAACATTTGGGCGCGCGTCTGACCCGCGCGCGGGCCTATGCGCAGATGGAGCGCTGGGACTATGCCGAAATTGATCTGACAAGCGCGCTGGTTTACCATCCCGGCAATATTAAAGCCCTGCGCTACCGGGCCGATGCCCGCCGCCGCCAAGGCAAGCTCGACGAGGCTCTGGCCGATATAGAGCAGGCCATGCGCAGCGATATGAGCGTAGAGAGCGCCTTGGTACGCGGCGAAATTCGCGAAGCGATGCGATTGGCCGGCGCGATAAAAACGCCGTAATAAAACTGACTTTATTGGCCGTTCTTGTGACGTAAAAGGAAAATCATGACATCTGTATTTAAACGCCCCGCCCTTATTTTGGCCTTGCTGATGCCCGTTCCCGTTCTGGTAACCGGATGCGCAACAGCCGCTTATAATATCCAAGAAAAATTCGGGATAGAAAAACGCGATATTCTTGTGGACCGCGTCACCGGCGTTGCCAAAGCGCAAGCCGAAGCCAAGGACGAGTTTCAGGACGCTTTGGAAGCATTTCGCTCTGTTGTGGCTGTGGACGGCGGCGCGCTCGAAGACACTTATGATGATCTGAGCAAAGCTTATAAACGCGCAGACGGGCAGGCGAGCGACGTTCGCGCCCGCGTGGCTTCCGTCAAACGGGTTGCCCGCGATTTGTTCAAAGAATGGGAAGGCGAGCTCAGCAGCTATTCCGACGCCGGACTTCGGCGCGTCTCGGAGCAGCAATTACGCGAAACGCAGCGCCAATATGAAGCGCTGACCGCCAAAATGGATGCTGCGACGGCCTCTATGGACCCGGTCCTCTCCGTGTTCAGCGATCGCGTCCTGTATTTAAAACATAATCTGAACGCGCGCGCGATTGCGGCGCTGGATACAGAAACGTCAAGCTTGGAAGGGGATGTGGCCCGCCTGATCGCAGAGATGGAGCGCTCGATATCCGCCGCCGATGCTTTCATTAAAGATATGCGTGTGACATAAATCACAGATTGTATGGGCTTGCGCCGATAGTCTTAACGGGCCGGGCGCTTAGCGTCGGGCATTTGTCAAAACGGGGCGCACATTATGAAATTACTGAAATCCTTATCCGCCGCTGCCTTTATTGGCGCATTAACCGCCGGACCTGCGCAGGCTCGCAATGCCAAGCCGGGCAATTGCGCAATTCTGGCAGAAATGACGGCCAACACCGTCGAGAAAGACAAGCGCTTTGCAGGCCATGACGACATCGCGCCGGCGCTGATGAAATTTTCCAAAGCTCAAGACGCTAAAATGCAGGCCGAAATGGACGACACCTACGCCCAATCCGCCGCTTTCGGCTGGGATAAGGCCAAGGTCGATCAGATGATTGAAGACAATCAAAAAGCCGGGCGCGCCGGCTTCACCGGCCCGACCATGGAAAAAGATAAGCTCTACATGGAGCATGTCCAAGGCGTCTATGCCTGCGCCCAAGCGCAAAAAACGCCGGCCGATCTGGGGCAATCACCGGAGGCGCTGATGGCTGTCTTACAAAAAACAGCCAAGATTGTTATGGGGCAGTAAAAAAAGGCCCCGCATTCCTGCGGGGCCTTTTCTATTCTCAAATCTGCGAAGCGCTTACTTGACGGTATGCGGCTTTGACGCTGATTTTTTGGCTTGGTCGACGAGCGCTTTGAAGGCTGCCGGCTCAGAGATAGCCAGTTCGGACAGGGTTTTGCGGTCGACTTCGATGCCGGCTTTGTTCAAACCGTCGATGAAGCGGCCATAGGTGAAGCCGTGCTCGCGAACGGCGGCGTTAATCCGCTGAATCCAGAGGGCGCGGAATTGGCGCTTTTTCAGCTTACGGCCGATATAGGCGTATTGGCCGGCCTTCTCGACCGCCTGATTGGCAATGCGGAAGGTATTTTTGCGGCGGCCTCTGTAACCTGAGGCGGCGTCGATAACTTTTTTGTGGCGGGCGTGCTTGGTGACGCCGCGTTTTACGCGTGACATAGTGGTCTCCTGATGTCGATATTAGGATTTAAAGGGGATTAGCCGTTTGGCAGGAATTTCTTCTTGATGACTTTGGCATCACAATCGGCCAGGACAGTTGTCCCGCGATTATTGCGGATCTGTTTATTGGTCCGCTTGATCATTCCATGCTGTTTACCGGCTTGTCCGGCTTTTACTTTGCCTGACGCGGTCAGTTTAAAGCGCTTTTTGGCGCTCGACTTGGTCTTCATTTTTGGCATTTCGGTCTCCATTGTTCAGCCCGTGAGGGCTTTGCCTTAAGAACCTGCAGGCATGCCTGTAGCCTGCGAGGTTGCTGCTTCCCGATGAGGGATTGCGGCTTATAGCGAACGGAGCGGTGAATGCAAGGGGGCGGAGCGGCCCCGCTGCTATTTTTTCTTTTTCAGGTCCAGCACCTTATTCAGGCTCTTAACAGAGGCTTTGACGCCCGAAACCGATGTCAGCGCGTCGTCCTGTAGGGCCTTGCTTGAGGTCATATCCGCCTTGTTGGCGGCGTCCCGGGTCTTTTCAAACTCAGTTTTACTCTTCTCAGTCATTAGGCTCTCCTTTGTACATGTTAAAACAACGCAAAAGCGGGCCCTGCGTTCCGTTAAAGCCTTTAAAGAGGGCGAAATGTCGGGCGATTTGGAGCGTGTGCGACCGGCGCAATACAGTGCTGTCGGCAGTTACCGATGCGCAGTTTAGCCAAATTTTAGAGCGCGCCCGAATTGTGTCAAATTGTTTATTTTGACCGCGCCCCCTACGCGGGCCGGCCGTTCTGTGGTAAGGTCAGATGTAAAGTCACAATAAGAAAGGCCGCTTTATGCAAATCCAAATCGTCAACAAAGGTATCGATGTGTCCCCCGCCATTCGGGAGCGTATTTCAGAAAGACTGGAAGAGATGATGGATAAGTATATTCACCGGGAGGGCGACGCGCATGTGGCTATTTTTAAAGAGGGCAGCGGTTTTCGCGTCATTGCCGATGTGAATCTGCCGTCCGGCGTGTCCATGCAGGGCAGCGGCGAAAATGATGACGCTTACGCCGCCGCCGATGAAGCGATGGAGCATACGGAAAAGCGTCTGCGCCGATATAAGCGCCGCCTCAAAGATCATCAAAAAGATAATAAAGCCGAAGCCATGGCTATGTATATTTTGCAAAATCCTGTCGACGGTGATGATGACGAGCATGACAACGCCCCGGCATCAGAGCCGATGGTGATTGCAGAATCGACCGCCAAAGTGCCCACGATGACGCCGGCTATGGCGTCGTTAAAGCTGGGCTTGACCGATGGCGGCGCGCTGGTTTTTCGCAATGCCAAAAATGACAGCGTTAATGTTGTGTTCAAGCGCACGGACGGCAATGTCGGCTGGATTGACATGGGCGCAAAGCTTTAGACTGTGAAACCGGCGCCGCCCTGTCCCCGGGGAATCTGTCCGGCGGCATTGACGCCGCGGCGGGCATTCGGTAATGGGGCGCCGCAATCCAACATTTAAGGTCTTTACCATGGCTCTTGAAGCGCTGTTCCATCCACAATGCGTGGCGATAGATTTGCACGCCGGCAGCAAAAAACAGCTGCTCGGCGAGCTGACGCAGCTGGCCAAGCTTTGCCCGTCTGTGGCGCAGACGTCCCTGACGCCGCGTGATTTATTGTCCGCCGTGATGGATCGTGAACGTCTGGGCACGACAGGCATCGGTTCCGGCGTGGCTATCCCGCATGCGCGGATTGAAGGCCTGACGCAGATGAGCGCCGCTTTCGCCCGCCTTGAAACGCCGATTGACTACGAAGCGGTTGATGATCGCCCGGTCGACTTGGCGGTCATGCTTTTGGCACCGCAAGACGCCGGCGCGGAGCATTTGCGCGCACTGGCCCGCGTGTCGCGCCTTCTGCGCCGCGAAGAAACCCGCGCGCGCCTGCGCGCTGCCCCGACGGCTGAGAGCCTTTACAGCCTGCTGTCTGACGCCCAAGCCGGGGAAGCGGCCTAGATTTGAGACTGTCTAAATCCGAGACGCCGAATATAAATACGCGCAAAGCGCTGCTGTTTCGGGTTTTGCTGCTGACCGCCATATATCTCGGCCTGTCATTTTTCGGCGGCCGTACCGGCTGGCATCTTTTGTACCCGATCCGCATATTTGTAACCTTCCTGCACGAGTTCGGTCATGCCGCCGGCGCGGTGCTTACCGGCGGCAAAGTGCTCAGCGTCGAGCTGCTGCCGGGCGCCGGGGCCGGCGGGGCGACATGGTCCTCCGGCGGCTTTCGCCCGGTCGTTATCATGGGCGGCTATCTGGGCAGCGCGATTTTTGGCAATATCCTGTTTTACATTGCGGCGAAAAAGCCGTCTTGGAGCAAGCTGGTTCTGGGCATTTTAATCGCTGCAATGGTCCTGACGGCGGTAATTTGGTATAAATCCGTATTCACGACAGCCATACTTTTTGCCTATGCAGGCGCACTGTTTTTCATCGGGTTTAAAACCCGGTTTGGCCGCGATATTTTAATGCTGCTCGGCATCGCCAGCGTCATATATATTTTGCAGGATACCGCCATCGGCCCGAGCGGAGATCTGGCGCAATTTGAAGCCAACATGAAATTCATCCCGGCGCGGGGCTGGATGCTGATTTGGTTCTGCGTTGCGGCCGGGTTTTTGGCGTTAAACCTGAAACTCCTGCTGGGCGCAAAGCCGGATGAGCCTTTGCCGCGCGCGATTAAGACTCGGGAGTTTTCTTAGGGGCGGCACAGCCTGAGACCATAACGGCAAAATTTAACCCGCCCGACAAAACACCGCAGCTTTCTTTTTGCCATCTCGCGCGTATATAAAAGCAGAAGAAAAGGAGACCCTATGGTCATTTGGGATTTTATTATGATTGCGGCGGTTTTGGTCGTGCTGTTCACCCTGGTTATGGGCATGATTCAACTGGCGAAGAACACGGAAGAAGCGCGCATTAAGTCTAATCAGTGGATGTGGAAGCGGATTTACGCGCAAGGCATCGCTGTCGTTGTTTTATTTGTTGCCGTTGCGGCCAAATCCAAAGGCGCGGGCTAGGTGGTCAAGCTTAACAAGATCTACACCCGTACCGGCGATGACGGCACGACCGGCCTGTCTGACGGGCGGCGCGTGTCCAAAAACAGCCTGCGCGTTCGCGCTTACGGTGATGTAGACGAGACTAATTCCGTCATTGGCATGGCGCGGCTGCATGTTGATAATGCCATGCTGGACGGCATGCTCTCGCGCATTCAAAATGATTTGTTTGATGTGGGTGCCGATTTGGCGACGCCGCAGCCTAATGACGGCGCAAAAGACGAAGAATGGGCGCTGCGCATTATTCAAACCCAAATCGACCGGGTGGAGCGCGATTTAGACACGTTGAACGCGGATTTGCAGCCGCTTAATTCTTTCGTCCTGCCGGGCGGAAGTCCCGCAAGCGCGCATCTACATTTGGCCCGCACGATTGCCCGCCGGGCCGAGCGCCGCGCGGTTGCGCTGATGACTGACGAGCCGATTAATCCGCTGGCTGTGACATATTTAAACCGCGTTTCAGACTTTTTGTTTGTGGCGGCGCGGTGGAAAAATGATATGGGCCGCGCCGATGTAAAATGGGTGCCGGGCGAAAATCGATAATTTAGGCTGCGCTTTCAAAACCGAGTCGAGATAAGCTGTGCTTATATGCAACAAATTTCATATAAAATAGCGTTGCAGTCCTTGCGCAAGGACTGCCGGGTCTATACTTAAGCTGATAACGAAAACGACTTTAAAAGGCCGGAGACACAAATGAAAGTTCTTATCCCCGTCAAGCGCGTGCTTGATTATAATGTCAAAGCGCGGGTCAAGGCTGACCAAAGCGGCGTTGACCTTGCCAATGTGAAAATGTCCATGAACCCGTTTGACGAAATTTCTGTCGAGCAGGCCGTGCGATTGCAAGAAGCCGGCACGGCGACGGAAACGATTGTTGTCTCCATCGGTCCTGCCAAAGCGCAGGAAACCATCCGTACGGCCCTGGCTATGGGTATGGACCGCGGCATTCACGTGCAGACGGATGACGATTTGGAGCCGCTGGCCGTGGCAAAAATTCTCAAGGCTTTGGTCGAGTCCGAAGCCATTGATTTGGTCATTGCCGGTAAGCAGGCGATTGACGGCGATAACGGCGCGACCGGCTCTATGCTCGCGGCGATGCTCGGCTGGCCGCAAGGCACCTTTGCCAATTCCATGGAATTTGGCGGCGACAGCCTGACGGTAAAACGCGAAGTCGATGGCGGTTTGCAGACTGTGAAGCTGTCTTTGCCGGCCGTCGTGACGACAGATTTGCGCCTTAATGAGCCACGCTATGCGTCGCTGCCCAATATTATGAAGGCCAAGAAAAAGCCTATTGACGCCAAGACCCCGGCTGATTTCGGCGTCGATACGGCCCCGCGCATTACCACCGTCAAAGTGACCGAGCCCGAAGCGCGCAGCGCCGGCGTAAAAGTCGAAGACGTTCCGGCGCTTGTTGCCGCCCTGAAAACTGAAGGAGTAATCTAATGGCTATTTTAGTTGTAGCAGAGCACGATAACGAAACGCTGAAAGACGCGACCCACAAAACCGTCACGGCCGCAGCCGCTATGGGCGGCGACATTGATATTTTAGTCGCCGGTAAAGGCGTTAAAGACGTCATGGCGCAAGCGGCAAAAATTGCCGGCGTGCGCCACGTTCTGGCCGTCGACCATGAATCCTTGCGCCGCCAATTGGCCGAGAGCATGCAAGAGGTTATCGTCCCGCTTATGAGCGAATATGACGCTGTCTTGGCGCCGGATACGACCACCCATAAAAACTACATGCCCCGCGTCGCCGCTATGCTGGACGTGATGCAAATCAGCTCGATTACAGGCGTTGTCGATGCCAAAACATTTGTGCGTCCGATTTATGCGGGTAATGCGATGGCCACGGTTAAATCCGGCGACGCCAAGCAGGTTGTCACTGTTCGCACCACGGCCTTTGACGCGGCCGGCGAAACAGGCAGCGCAGATGCTAAAACTTTGGCCGACCCGTCCGGGCCGTTTAAATCCGAATATGTCGGCGAAGAATTGTCCGAATCCGATCGTCCGGAATTGACAGCGGCGAAAATCGTCGTGTCCGGCGGACGCGGCGTCGGCTCGGCTGAAAACTTTGCGATTATCGAAAAGCTGGCAGATAAGCTCGGCGCAGCGGTCGGCGCGTCGCGCGCGGCTGTTGATGCGGGCTATGTGCCCAATGATTATCAGGTCGGGCAGACCGGCAAGGCCGTCGCCCCTGAGCTTTATATGGCCATCGGTATTTCCGGCGCGATTCAGCATTTGGCCGGCATGAAAGACAGCAAGGTCATCGTTGCCATCAACAAAGACGAAGAAGCCCCGATTTTCCAAGTCGCCGATTACGGTCTGGTCGCGGATCTGTTCAAAGCTGTTCCGGAGCTTGAAGCCGCACTTTAATCCGGCTTAACAAAACAAAAAAGCCCGGCTGAGCCATCGCTCCGCCGGGCTTTTTTTTGGTCTTAAAACTTTACTTTTTCAGGGATAAATAAGCCGCTTTCACCATATTATCTTTGTCGATAAAGGCTGCGTAGGACTCCATGCCCTTGAGCGGGTCGGCGGCGATGGCCTCTTCCAAGCTGTTGCCGGCGTTAATGCGGGCTTGGACCTGCGCGCGGATTTTCTTGAGCAGGTTTTGCGCGGCAACCAGATCGGCCTTGGTCGACATCGCGCCGTGGCCGGGGATGATTTGCGTGGCCTCATCGGCCAGGTCCAGCGCCGTTTGATGGGCCGCAATCATGCCGTTAATCGACCCGCCGGCCGCTGTATCAATGTAAGGGAACATGCCGTTAAAAAAGTTATCGCCCATATGGATGACATTGGCATCTTCAAAATGAATGATGGAGTCCCCGTCCGTATGCGCGCCGGCAACATGATGGATTTTAGCTTTTTGTCCGGTGGTCTGAAACGTCGTCGTGTCAGAGAAGGTGATATGCGGGCGCGCGGCCGGATTGGCGGGCGGGGTTTCACGGTCAAAAAGATCGCTTTGTTGCGTTTCTGACATACGCTTGTGCACATTGTCATGGGCGATAATGGTCGCGCCGGCGGCGGCAAAGTTTTCATTCCCGCCGGTGTGATCGCCATGATAATGCGTGTTAATCATATAAGCGACCGGCTTGTCCGTAATGTCGGCAATCGCGCCTAAAATCGCTGTGCTCATGCGGGCAAATTGGTCATCGATTACCAAGACAGTGTCCGGTCCGACAGCGACGCCGACATTGCCGCCTTGGCCTTTGATCATATAAATACCGCTCCCTAAATCTGTTGTCTCGACGCTTGGCGCGTCAGCGGCGGGCGCAGGCTTTTCGGACGGCTTGGTGTCCTGCGCTTGGGCGGCCGGAGTCTGTGCGCCGCTGCACGCTGACAGGGTCAGGGCGACCGTTCCGATAAGGATAAATTTCAAAGATGATTGCATGGCATAGCTCCTGTTCGTGCAATCAAGACGTGATCGCATATGTGCAAGTTTGAATATTCTGCAACCCGTTATACGGACTCGCATTCATAAATGATATACAGCTTTGCAAGATTATGGGTTGCGCCTGCAAGCCGCAGCTTTACTTTGCGCGCGATAGCGGGGAAACAAACTCGCGTGAACCGGCGGGACTGTCCGCCCGTAGGAATGCCATGAAAATCAACAAGTCATATCTGATCGCGGGCCTGTTGCTGTTGGCCATTATCGTGTGGTTCATGTTTAACTATTTTAAGCCTGACACCGCGCAAGATGAGACCGAAGCCGCGTCGCAAGCTCAAGAGGCGGCTTTGCCGGCCGTGGTTTACCGCGACGCCGTGGCCGTTTCGCATCCACGCGCGTTTTCCCTGTTCGGACAGACCGAGGCCTCACGAGAGGTTAATGTTAAGGCGCAGACTGCCGGTCCGGTTGTCTCAACGCCGGCGCGTGAGGGCGCGCAGGTTAATCGCGGCGCGCTGTTATGCCGGCAGGACGTAGACGCGCGAGAGTCCGTCTTAGATCAGGCCAAAGCGAATTTGCGCGCAGTTGAAGTGGACTTAAAAGCCGCAAGAATTTTAGCAGAAAAAGGCTATCAATCGGCGACGCGGGTTACGGCTATTGAGGCGCAATTGGACGGCGCTCGCGCGGCGATTGCACAGGCGCAAATAGAGCTGGACAATGTGAATATTCGCGCGCCGTTTTCCGGCATTTGGGAGCGGCAAGCCGCAGAGCTTGGCGACTATCTTGCGCCGGGGCAAAGCTGCGGCTTGCTGGTAGATTTATCGCCGCTGATTGTGCGGGTTGATTTGTCGGAAACACAAGTCGGCGCGATTAAACCCGGCCAAGAGGCAAAGTTGACCCTCGCAACCGGCGAATCACTCACCGGCGCTGTGCAGTTAATTGAATCCAAGGCCAATCCGATGACCCGGACATTCTCTGCCGAAATCGCGGTAGACAATTCTGATATGAGCCTGAAAGCCGGGGTGACAGCCGATGTAAAACTTTTCTCCGGTGACGTCCTTGCGCAGCAAATTCCGTCGCGAATTTTAACGCTGAGCGACACCGGAATTGTCGGCGTACGCTATCTTAACAGCGATGACAGCGTCGCCTTTACGCCTGTTACCGTGATTGACGAAGATGACGGCGGCGTTTGGGTCACAGGCTTGCCCGAGCGCACGCGCATCATCATCAAAGGCCAAGACTATGTCTCGACCGGCACGATTGTCGATCCCGTGCGTGAGGATGCGCAGTAGCCATGGAACGCATTGTCGATTTTGCGATTAACAACTGGCGGGTCACGCTGGGCCTGATGGTGTTTGCCGTACTTGGCGGCCTTCTGGCAATGTCGCGCCTGCCGCTCGATGCAGAGCCGGATATTCCGGTGCCGTTTGTCAACGTACAGGTCGTCGTGCCCGGCATCTCGCCGGAAGACGCCGAGCGGCTTTTGGTTCGGCCCATGGAAACAGAGCTGAAGGCCGTGGAAGGTCTGCGCCAAATGGACGGCATTGCGGCGTCCAATGTCGCGTTTATGGTGCTGGAATTTAATGCCAGTTTTGATCAAGATAAAGCCGTTCAGGAAATTAATGAAAAGGTCGACAAAGCCCGCGCTGAATTTCCGGCAGAGGCGCGCCAGCCGGTCGTTGAAGAAATTTCCACCTCAACCTTTCCCGTTGTCGTCGTCAATTTATTCGGCGATGCACCGGAGCGGGAAATGCAGTTTCTGGCTAAAGATCTGCAGCGCCGCATTGAAGGCTTGCCCGCTGTATTGGAAGCGCGCATTTCCGGGGAACGGATCAATATTTTAGAAGCCGTTATCGACCCGCGCCTCATGGACAGTGCAGGGATTACCTTTGACGAGATTTCTGCCGCTGTGGCGCGCAATAATTCCTTGATCGCGGCCGGCGCCCTGGAAACGGCGAGCGGCAAGTTTAACGTCAAATTGCCGGGATTAATCGAAAATCCCGAGGATTTATCCGAGCTGGTTATCCGCACCGGCAGCACCGGCGCGATTGTCAAAATGAGCGACATTGCTGTGGTTCGCAAAGGCTATAAAGACGTTACGTCTTACGCCCGCTTTAACGGTCAAACATCAGTCTCTGTCGAGGTCTCTAAACGCCAAGGCGAAAACATTATTGAAACCATTGAGAAGGTCCGCGCGGTTGTTGATGAAATAAGCGCCCGGCCAAACTGGCCGGAAACTGTCAATGTGGCTTACAGTCAGGACCGGTCGCGGGAAATTCGCGAAATGGTCAGCTCGCTTTTTTCTTCAATCGTCAATGCCGTTATTTTGGTGTTTATCGTCTGTATTGCTGCGCTGGGTTGGCGCTCGGCTATGTTTGTCGGGTTTGCAATCCCGGCCAGTTTTCTCATGGCGCTTTTCATGTTTTACGTTCAAGGCGCGTCGATAAACATGATGATTATGTTCGGCCTTATCCTGTCCGTCGGGGTTTTGGTCGACAGCGCGATTGTGATTGTCGAATTTGCAGACCGCAAATTGGCCGAAGGCTTTGACCGCAAAGAGGCTTACACCCAAGCCGGCAAACGCATGTTCTGGCCGATTGTGTCCTCGACGGCGACGACCTTGGCGGCGTTTTTGCCGCTTCTGTTCTGGGATGATGTCACCGGCAAGTTCATGTCGTATTTCCCTCGCACAATGATTTTTGTTCTGACGGCATCGTTATTTATGGCGGTGATTTTCCTGCCGACCATGGGCGCGCTTATCGGACCGCGCAAGATCAGTAAAGTCAACCGCAACGCCGCCGCTTTGTCGGGTGAAGGCGGCGATCCGCTTGCAACCAAAGGCCTGACCGGGATTTATGTGCGCATTATCAGTAAGCTGGTCAATTACCCGTTTATCGTTATCGTTGTGACGTTGATTATCTTAATGACGATTAAGGGCAACTTCACCCGCGTTATGAGCGCAGACCCGCCCAAACAGGTTGAGTTCTTCACGCAAGCGGCCGGCGATCGCATTTTCGTTCTGGCCCGTTCGCGCGGTAATACAACGCCTGCTGACGCGCTTGAGATTGCGCTTGAAATTGAAAACCGCGTTAACACTGTCGACGGTATTCAGTCTGTTTACACCGTCGCCGGCGCCGCGGCCGGAGGCACAGGGGCCGGCGGAGAGGCTCTGGCAGGCCCGGCCAATGTGCCGTCTGATACGGTGGTCAAAGTTTATACCGAGCTTAAAGATTTTGAAGACCGGCCAAGCAGTAATGAGATTGTCGAAGATTTGCGCCGCGCCGTCTCCGGCATACCCGGCGTTTACACCGAAGTCTCTGCTGTTTCCCAAGGCCCGCCCATCGGTAAGGATATGGCCGTGCAATTGTCGTCTGATAATCTTGAAGCGCTCAAGGCGGCGACAGTGAAAGTACGCGAAAAATTTCAGGCTATGGACGGTATTTACGAGATTGAAGATACATTGCCGCTGCCCGGCATTGAATGGCAGCTTCGCGTTAATCGCGAAGAGGCCGGCCGGCTTGGACTGAATGTCTCGCGCATCGGGGCCGCCGTGTCCTTTCTGACAGAAGGGACATTGGTCGGGCAATACCGCCCGCAAGACGCAACGGAAGAAGTCGATATTCGCATTCGTTTTCCCGCCGGCGCAAGAGACCTTCAAAAACTTGATACGCTGCGCATTCAAACCCGCAGCGGGAGCCTGCCTTTGTCATCGGTTGTGACCCGCCTTGCCAAGCCGCGACAAGATAAAATTGAACGCCGGGATCAATCCTTGGTTTATGAAGTCAAGGCCAATACACGCGACGGCTTTGCGACCAATCAACAAGTTGAAATCGTCAAAGACTGGCTGGCTGAGGAGGCTGACTTGCCGCCCGGCGTGTCTCACAAGTTCCTCGGCCAAGAAGAAGAAAACGCGGCCGCCGGCCGGTTCTTCCAAGGGGCAGCTATCGCTATCCTATTTATGATGAGCGTAATATTATTGTTGCAGTTTAACAGTTTTTATCACGTATTCCTGACGCTTTTGGCCGTGATTTTATCCGTGTTCGGGGTTGTCCTTGGCCTGACCTATTATCCGTATATTTCGATCATCCTGTCCGGCACCGGCGTCATCGCCTTGGCGGGAATTGTGGTGAACAATAATATTGTCCTGATAGACAGCTATCAGCAGCTTCTCAAACGCGGCTATGCGCCCGTCGACTCGGTTGTGCGCACCGCAGCCCAGCGCCTGCGCCCGGTTTTTCTGACAACGCTGACGACTGTTGTCGGCTTAATGCCGCTGGTTTTGGGCTGGCAAGCGGATATTTTCACCGGCGAATTTTCATTTAAAGGCACGTCGACTTCAACTATATGGGCGCCGATTTCTTATGTGATTGCGACAGGGCTTACGTTTTCGACCGTGCTGACCCTGTTCCTGACGCCGGTGTTGTTGGCTATGCCGTATGTCATCAAGGGCCGCTTGCAGCGCTTAGGCCTTTGGACGTTTAAACCCGCCGCTGAAAACAGGGAAGCCGCGCAAAAGCGAAATGCTTATTGATCTGCGTCCTGCGCAGGAATTTCCGGGGACCACAAAAGCGTATGCTGCATTCCGCCGCCTGATAATGGCCGTGTCAGCGTCCAGCGCTGCGGCTCAAACTGCGCTTGCGGTTTGGGCGCGGCCGGAAAATCAAGTCCGTCCTGCTCAACAGTATCGGTGATTGCGGCCGGAGGTTTTCGGGTAAACGGAACATCGATTTGACTGATGGCCTCACCGCTTTCTGCGATCAGCTGCAAGCGCATCGGATAGCTGCCTATCGGCAGTCCTGCGCCTGAAATTAAGGTCCAACGCCCGCTCGCATCCGGACCCGTTTCGCCCAGAACTGATCGGCCGGCAGACAGGCGAATTCGCCCCGGCGTTTCCGAACGGCCGGAAAAAATAACGCCGCCGGCATCATCATAATCAGCCGCCTCTAACGTCAGCCCCGCGCTGCGCGGCAGGCCGTCAAAAGGAGATTGCAGAACAAGCGTCGCCGCGCCGGGGCGAACCATAAACAGCCCTTGTTTAAATTCCACGGGCTCGGTCACAATAAGCAGACCTGCTTCTGACTTAATGAGGCTTTCTTCCCCCAAATCAGATTGCAGATTGATGGATACAATCCGGCGGCGAATGCGCGCGGCCGGCACCTTGACCTCTATGGTCCATGCGGAATTCGCGCCGACCCTGATTGTGCGCAAAATCTCTTCATCAGCCTTCACGGTCAGATTCGTTTTCGGCGTCGCTGTACCGCTCAGCTTTAAATCACCGTTTGTTGAAAGCTCAGCCGTTTTTAAGACGGCCGGAGCATAAATTTCTTCAGCAGGCAGGGCTTGAGTGGCGCCCGGGCCGGGTCGTAACGCGCCGCCGTCCTGTCCCGCGCTTAAAGCCCACCGGCCACCGGCAAAAATGAGCCCCATTGCCAATAAAATATACAGCGCAATGCGCATAAAATCTTCCTTGCCGGGTTGTACTTATCGCAAAGGTCTAGCAAGCTGCGCGCCCTGAGTCCGGTTTCCCTTAAGGTTATTTATGTCCCCTTCTGAAAATATCTCCAAGTCTGTTTGCGTTTTTTGCGGCTCTTCAAGCGCTGTCGATCAACATTACTTTGATTTGGCAAAGGCCACAGGCAAAGCCATTGCGGCGTCGGGCCACCGCCTTGTTTACGGCGGCGGAGGAGTCGGCTTAATGGGGGCGACGGCCAAAGCCTGCCATGAGGCGGGCGGAGACGTGCTGGGCATTATCCCGGAGTTTCTGCAAACCCGCGAGATTACTTACAAAGACGTCCCGCATGAAATTGTGCCTGACATGCATACGCGCAAGCAAATGATGTATGATGCGGCGGATGCCTTTCTGATATTGCCGGGCGGTATCGGCACGCTCGAAGAAGCGGTGGAAGTTATATCATGGCTGCGCATGAATCTGCACAGCAAGCCAATCGTGTTTTTGGATACAGATGATTATTGGACGCCGATTATTACGCTTATTTCTCATACGATTGACGCGCGCTTCACCCCCGAATGGCTGCGCCGGCATTTGCACCGCACAACCGATGCGCAGCAGGCAATCAATCTTATTTTGAATGAATGGGAAAATGAAACGGACCTCGAAGGCGAGCCGCTCGCGGACCCGTCAAAAATCTAACGCGCGCCGATCAAAAGCGTTTTGCAAATCGCCTCAAGGCCGGCTTGGTCATCGGCATCAAAATTATCAAATTGCGTGCTGTCCACGTCCAGCACGGCCGCCAGCTTTCCGTCGCTGTCAAAAACAGGCACCACAATTTCTGAATTGGTCGCGCTGTCACAGGCAATGTGACCGTCAAAGGTATGCACATCCGGAACAATGATGGTTTGCTCGCGCGTGGCGCAGGCTCCGCAAACGCCGCGATCAAACGCAATGCGTAAACAGCCGAGCGTGCCTTGATACGGACCGACGACAAGCTCGCGCGGCTTATACGTATCGACCAGATAAAAACCGGTCCAAAAGAAGCTGTCAAAGCTTTCTGATAAAATGCAGGCAGCGGTGGCGTAGCGGGCAATCGCGCTCGGCTCACCGTCAATCACGGCGGCAATCTGCGCAGCAGCGGTTTTATAAATTTGCGCTTTAGGCGTCATCGCTTGGCTTTTTGTTGTAGTGGCCGGCAACATAAGCGCCGGCGGCATTGCCGCTTATCCACGCCGCTTCGACCCGGCCTTCCAGGCACCAATCGCCGCAAGCCATCAGGTTTAAGGTCGTATCAAACAAAAAATCCTGCCCTGCGGCTTCGCTGACATTGGCATAAAGCCAGCGGTGTATGGCTTTGTGCTTTATCAGGCGCGCGTCCATGCCGGAGACTTTTTCAAACTCGATAATCATAGCCTCTAAGACGGCCGGCTTGTCATCATCGACATGCGCCGCGGTCCATGCATTTTCGGCGTGGATGACGATAGACGTCAGGGACTTATCGCGGCCGGGTTTTGAGCTGTTGACGGCGATAATGTTCAGCATATCGCCGGACGGATACAGCACGTCCCAATCGCCGGCCCACGGGCCGGCAAAGCCGAGCATGGCAGTAAAGGTCGGCAGCATTTTTACTTCCGCCAAAAGCGGTCGGTCCTCAAACGCGGCCGGCAGCAGGGCATCTGCCTGCGGGGCCGGCACAGCGCAGATGACATGGTCATATTGCCCCCAAACGGTTCCCGCCGCGTCCGTCAGATGCCACAGCCCGCCAAGGCGCTCCATGGACACAATCTGCGTTTCTGTCACAATATCAAGACCGTCAGCAAGCTGCTTTCCAAGACTGTTCATGCGCGGCGCGGCAACATATTTCGGGCCGGATGCGCGCGGCGCGTTCAGTCCTGTGCGCGGCAGCCATGGCGCGACATCACCGCTTTCAATCAGCGGCGCGAGCGCGGCCTTAAATCCGCTTGTCCGCGCGGTGAAATATTGCGCCCCATGGTCAAACTTCCAAGGGTCGGCATAGCGGGTGGCCATCCGCCCGCCGGTGCCGCGCGATTTATCAAAAATCGTCACCTGCACCGCGTCCGGCGCCGCATCTGTTATGGCCCGCGCAGCCGCAAGCCCTGATAGACCCGCACCGATTATTGCTATATGTCCGCTCATAAGCCTCTGCCTGATTTTAAGGCTGTTTAGCCCTGCATTGCAGATAAGTTAAGGCCTTTATTGACAGCGCTGTCCGGGGCCGCGATTATAGGGAAATTTACATGCTTCCGGCGCGGATCATCGCGCCATGATTGAGAGATTCCATGAGAAAACAAACGTCTGCCGCCCTGCTAAAAAACCTGTCTGAAACTCTGACCGGTCACCGCGAGCGTATTGTCAGCGATCCGCAATCTAATCCTGTCAAATTACTGGCCTACGATATCTCCAAAGATGTTGAAGAGCGGCGCATGGCGTTTAAAGATATTGAAGAGATTGTGAAATCTTTGTCCGATAACGGCGCGATTGCCCGCGCCGAGCGTTTGGGGCACCGCGCCGGCGTTAAAGCGCTGCGGAAGCTGGAAGCTGATATTGCGGATTTGGCCGCGCAAAAAGCAAAGGCCGGTTGGCCGGTGTTTAAGAAATGGGCCGAAGCCACCGGCCAAGGTATTGTCCTAACGGCGCATCCGACCTTCTCGCTATCGCGCGATATTCGCGAATGTCTGGGTGGTGTTGCGATCTCGCGCGGTGAGCGTAAAGCCAAGGCGGTTGAGCATCTTAAAACGCTGCCTTACCTGCCAAAACGCGCGCCGACTTTGAAAGAAGAGCACGCCGACACCCAAGCCGCCATTACCCGTATTCAGCAGGCCGTAGAATCTGTGCGTCGCCAAGTGCTGGAAGTCGCTGCGCAATCCTTTCCCGAAAAATGGACGCAGCTCGTCCCCGGCCTTGTCAGTGTCTACAGCTGGGTCGGTTACGATATTGACGGACGCACCGATATTACGTGGGGCGACGCCCTGCGCCTGCGCCTTGAAGAAAAGCTGACGCAACTCGGGCGCTATTTAAAAGCCGCGCAAAACATCGAGAAAAAATCCGGCAGCGCGGCCGCCAAGAAACTGGCACACAAAATAAGCGAAGCTGAGCTCAGCGCGCAGCGGGATTTAAACCTGTTTAATGAAGACCTCAGCGTGCCGGAAAATCTGGTCGCGGCCGCCAACAATCTGACCCGCTCTTCGGATCGCCGGTTCCTGAACATGTCACCGGCGATTAAGCTGATCACCAAGCTTTTAAAAGAGATTGACGATACGGATGTGGCGGTTGATGCCGCCTTGCTGCGCGCGGACATGAAGGCTTACGGTCTTGGCACGTCCCGCATTCATTTCCGTCTGAATACCCGTCACGTGACCAGCGGTCTGAAGTCTATTTTCGGTATACGCGAAGGCGCGACGGACACCCGCACCCTGCTGGATCGCGCGTCCAAGCTGACCCGCGACGTTAAGCAAGAGCCGGTAAATTTTGCCTCATTGGCGCTGGAAAAAAGTACAGCTCATCAGCAGATGATCCTAATCGGGCAAATCCATAAATACATTGATGACGAAACGCCGATCCGCCTTTTGATTGCGGAATGCGAGGACAGCGTCACGGCTATGGGCATGCTCTATCTGGCGCGCCGTTACGGTATTGATAAGCACATTGATATTTCGCCGCTGTTTGAAACGGCGTCTGCGCTCAATAATGGCGGGCGCATTATCGATAAACTTCTCGGCAATCCGGTTTACCGCGCCTATGTGGAGGAGCGCGGCTGCTTCGCTATCCAAACCGGCTTCTCTGATGCCGGACGGTTTATGGGCCAGATTCCGGCAACGCTGGCCATTGAGCGGCTGCAATCTCACTTTGCCCAAGCCATGGCTAAGCACAAAGTGAAAAACGTGACCGCTATTGTGTTTAACACCCACGGCGAAGGCAATGGGCGCGGCGGTCATCCCGGCAATATTAAAGACCGGGTCGATTATGTCATGAGCCCTTGGGCCGTGCATCAATTTGAAAAGCGCGGCATCCCGCTGTGTCATGAAACCAGTTTTCAGGGCGGGGACGGCTTTATGTGGTTCCAGAATGAAAAACTGGCCAAGGCGACCGTCACCAATTTGGTGACAACCCGCGCGCAGGACACATCCGACGCCGAAGATGATATTTTCTATCAGGAAAACGATTTCTCCTGGGATGTGTACCGTACGCTCTCAACCCAGCAGGACAGCCTTTATCATGACCCGGACTATGTCACGATTTTGGGCGGCTTTGGTCAAAACCTGCTTATCCCTACCGGCTCACGCGCAGCTAAACGGGCCAAGGCGGGCGGCGATATGTTTGATCCGCGCCAGCTTCGCGCCATTCCGCATAACGCGATTTTGCAGCAAATGGGCGCGCCCGCGAATATCTTTTACGGCGTCGGCGCGGCGGCGGCTGTGGATCCTGAGAAGTTTGATACATGGCTGCAAACCTCGGCCCGGGCGGGCTCTCTGTTCTCGCTGGTTACAGAGTCAATGAACCGCGCGGATCTGAGCGTTTTAACCGCCTATGGCCGTCTGTTTGATCCGGGCTTCTGGGTCTCGCGCGCTATGTCCGGCAATGAGCCGGTGCTGGAGCGCCGCTCTTTGGAAGTGGCTGAAACGCTCGGCACCAATCCTTGGCGCAGCCAGATTATGGACTTGGTCGATCGCCTGCGTATGGACGCCTATGACAGCGTGCGCATTCTGCGTAATTGCGGAGAGAACTGCGCGCTTCCGGGCGCGGCTGATGATACGCGTGACGCGCTGCATATTCTCCATGCGCTGCGCTTGGCCGTGATTATGAAAATGATGATTATCGCTGCCGAATTGCCGGCCAATGGCGAGGCGGGCGTGTCGCGCCTGAACGTGCTGCAAAAGCTGCAAACCTTCCAAGTCAGCTCGATACTCGAAGATTTGGAAACGCGCTATCCGTCCAAGATTGACGCGCCTGAATGGACCTCGCAACTGGCAGAGAAATCCTCCGGCGCGCGGTCAAAGTCCGGCGGTTTCCAGCATATATCCGAAAGCATTATCAAGCCGCTGGCCCGCGCTGCTGATTTGTCCCGCCAAATCACCATTGCGATTACTCATCACTTTGATGCGTTTGGCTAGGCGATAGCTTTAACAATAAAAGAAAAAGCCTCCCGAACGGGAGGCTTTTTTATTGGCTATTGGGCGACGCGGTCTCGGAAGGCACGAATGCGCTGCGCATTCTTGCCAATGTCTGACCCGCCTATCCGTGACAGCGATCGCATATCAATCACGCTGCCGCCGCCGGCGGACGGACGCACGCGAATGATAATATCGTCTTTAAATCCGAACCAAAATGTCGTGTCGGTCGCTTCAATAATTTTGTCCGCCGGCCGGGCATCGACCACGTCCCATCCCAAAGCTTTGACGGCATCCAAAGATTTCTCATAGGCCAAAGCCGGCGTGTCTGCGCTGATAATCGGGCGAATATCGGCGTAGTCCCGCGCCTGCAAAACTGAGACGAGCTCTTTTTCCCGTTTATCCGTTTTACCGATATAATCCGCCGAATTAACGCCGTTCGTCGCATTGCGCTGCGCCATAATTTTGTCCCCGAACATCGGCACATCTTGAGTGTCCGTGCTTATGTCATGAATGGAAGGCAGGCTGCCTGCCACGGCCCGCGTAGAGCCGGCTTTATACATGCCGGCGACGGGGATTGTGATGGCGATCATGGCCAATAAAAAGCCTGCGCCCTTGCGCGGCTTAATAAACGCGGCCGCAAATGCCAAAAGACCGATGGTCAGCCCGCCGAGCAATACCGGGCCGCCCCATGAAAAAATCATTTTCCCCAGACCCACTTTCCAGCTCCAAAGCCCAAACTTGCTGCCCAAGGCGGCCGTTATAAACCAGAGCGGTATCAGCACGACAGACAGCATTGCCAAGAATTGAATGAAGGTTTTAAATTTTGTCATAGGGTTTCCGGTCTTGTTTTGCGGCGCGCTTCGGCGAGCGCGGGGCAGGGTATGTGAGTTTAAGGCTGCAACCGCTTTGTGGTCCAGCTGTCGCCTGATTTTTCAAATAATAACCGGTCATGCAGGCGGTAGGGCCGGTCGCGCCAAAACTCAATGGTTTGCGGCAGCACCCGAAACCCGTACCAAAACGGCGGTCGGGTTACGTCTTTGCCCTTAAAGCTCAGCTCTGTTTCTTCGACTTTGGCCTCTAAGGCCTCACGGCTCTCAATCGGCTCTGACTGATCCGATGACCATGCACCGAGCTGACTGCCGCGAGCGCGGCTTGCAAAATAGGCGTCGGCTTCCGCGTCGCTTACCCGCTCTATAGCGCCGCGCACCCGCACTTGGCGGCGCAGGCTTTTCCAATGAAAACACAGTGCCGCTTTGGGGTTTTCGGTCAGTTGCGCGCCTTTGCCGGATTTTGAATTGGTATAAAAAACAAAGCCGCGCGCATCGACGCCCTTTAGCAAGACCATACGCACATCCGGCATGCCCTGCGCGTCTGCGGTGGAAAGCGCCATTGCATTACTGTCGTTCAGCTCTTGGCGCCGCGCATCGACCATCCACTCTTCAAACAGCGCGATGGGATCCGTCCGGTCAAAAATCGGCGCAGCGTTTGCGGCCGCCATAGCCTGATATTTGTCAGATTCATTATAATCTTTTCGGCTCGGGCTCGGTTCGATGATGTCCGCCATGGTCACTCTTTTTCTTTATGGTCAACAGATGTTTAACGCTTTGCTGCACACTATACGCCTCATTCGGAGAGTACAGATGTTGCAGCGTCACGCATTAAAAATTTTAGGCCTGCCCGCCAATACGGTTATCGGGATCAGCGAAGACGAAATTCGCGCCGCTTGGCGCAAAAAAGCACGGCTGTTTCACCCCGACAGCCCCTATGGGGACATTAATGCCTTTCACCAAGCGCAATCGGCCTATGAGGCGCTGCGCCCCCGTCCCGAGCAAGCCTTAAAATCCCGCGTGCGCGTTCAGGCCACATCACGCCGCGCCTGACCTTGCGTAAATTCCTGCCCGGACTATACAGGGCGCACGCATAATCAAAGGCCAAAAATGTCACATAATACTTTCGGACATATGTTTCGGTTTACCACTTGGGGAGAGAGCCACGGACCGGCCATTGGCGCGGTCGTTGACGGCTGTCCGGCCGGCCTGCCGCTGACGCCTGAGTTTATTCAGAGCTTTTTGGATAAGCGCAAACCGGGCACATCTAAATATGTTACCCAGCGCAAAGAGCCTGACGCGGTCAAAATCCTGTCCGGCGTGTTTGAAGACGACCGCACCGGCGGCCCGGTCACGACCGGCCATCCCATCAGCCTGATGATTGAAAACACGGATCAACGCAGCAAAGATTATTCTGAAATCCGTGACCGCTATCGCCCCGGCCATGCGGATATGACTTATGACGCAAAATATGGCGTGCGCGATTATCGCGGCGGCGGACGCAGCTCTGCCCGCGAAACGGCCTCGCGGGTTGCGGCGGGCGCGGTGGCCCGGCGGGTCCTGGGTGATGACATTGTGATTCGCGCCGCGCTCATTCAAATCGGTGAGCATATGATTGACGGCGAGAATTGGGACTGGGACGAGACGCGCAATAATCCGTTTTTCTGTCCCGATAAAAAGATGGCCAAAGTCTGGGCGGACTATCTGGACGGCATCCGCAAATCCGGCAACAGCGTCGGCGCGGTTTTGCAAGTCGAAGCGCAGGGCGTTCCCGCAGGGTGGGGCGCGCCGGTCTATGGCAAGCTTGACACTGATATTGCGGCCGGCTTGATGTCTGTTAACGCGGCCAAAGGCGTAGAAATCGGCGCCGGCTTTGCCTCGGCCGGTTTTACAGGCACGGATAATGCCGATGAAATGCGTATGGGCGAAGACGGCAAGCCGCGCTTTTTGTCCAATCACAGCGGCGGAATTTTGGGCGGCATTTCCAACGGCGATACGATTGTCGCCAAGTTTGCCATTAAGCCCACCAGTTCTATTTTAACGCCCGTGCGCTCCGTGACAAAAACCGGCGCAGAGGTCGATATTATGACCAAAGGCCGCCATGATCCGTGCGTCGGCGTGCGCGCCGCGCCTGTGGCCGAAGCCATGATGGCCTGCGTATTGGCCGACCATAAGCTGCGCGCGCGCGGCCAGATGGGCTGAAAAAAAAGCCCCTCAAATTTGAGGAGCCTTTGTTTTCTTTGAATTTTAAAGCGCTTATGGCTGCGCGCTGTGATGGCTGTTCATGCCCTCGCCGCCATAAATGCGTGGCTGTGACGGGCTGTCATAGCCGATGCCATAATCCGGCGGCGGCGTGTTCGATGATCCGTAAATCAAAGCTGATGGCTGCTTTGCGCTGTAGCGTGACGATGTTTGTCCGCCATAGGTGATGCCGGAATTGCCGCCACTGTAGGCCGCGCCGCTATGGGCGGCGGAGCTGTTTGAGAATGACCCGCCATAGGTCGAGCTGCCGTGCGAGGCCGCGCCGGACGAATAGCCGGAGCTGTGAGCGGCGGCCGGCGCGCCATAGCTTGCGCCCCCGGACCGGCCGATAACTTGGCCGGTATTACAGATAACGCGCGCCCAGCTATAGGTTTCAGGCTTGACCAAAGTTTTGGTTTGCACCTCGCCCATTTTCGGCGCGACATCGACGGATGTGACGCCGGCAGGCGCGACTAATTCATTGACGGTAATATCGCGGTATTGCGCCGGCACAGCGACTGTATCCACGCCGCCGGGGTCAGCCAATACCTGCTTGGTGACAGATTGATATTGCGGCGCGACGGGCGTGCGGACAACCCGCGCCGGCTGCGTCATGACTTTGCGCTGATAAGAAACGCTCTCACCCGGCTCTTCGACCAGACACCAGATCTCGCAAGTCGGCCCGCATTGCGTGCCGCCATTGGCAGCGTAGCCGGACGTGCTGCCGCCGTGAGGCGCGTAACCGCCGCCGGAGCCGGCAACCGTCGATGTGCCATAGCCGCCATTGGCAGTCGAGAGCACGTTATAGCCTTGCGCGGCGAGTTTGCCTGGATTGCCTTTTTTCCAAACCGTGCGCGGGCCCGAGACCTGCATTGTTTCTGTCACGGTCGAGAATTGCGGAGCCGACACAGACAACCGCTCATAGCCGGGGCTGGTCATAACGTTCTCTGTTACCGTGCGGTAGCGCGGCTGGCGCACAACATAACGGACGGATTCGTCTTTGATTTTCACGGATTTGCGCACGGATTGCAGTTGCGCCTGCGTGACTTGAAGCGTTTGATAGCCTTCTTCAATGATAACAATCTCTGACGCTGTTGCGTATTGCGCCCCGGATTTAATGCGGGCATAGCACTGCCCGGCTTGGGCATTTTGCGGCAGCAGGTCAGGCGCGTAGCCGTGATGTCCGCCGCCTGCCATGGCCGGCGTTGCACCGGCAAAGGTCAGCGCGCTTGCTGCCAAAAGTAAATTTAAACGAGTCATAATTCCAACCTCAGTTTGCGCCTCACGGCATTTCAATGTTTCGGCCCCGAATTTCTTGTCTTAACCCGTCATCTGCGGCGCAGAGTTTTCATGGCTGACTGCCTCTGCCTCAATGATGCGGGTCGCGGCCAAAGCCGCCACGCCGCAGCCTGCAAAATTGGCTAAGGCGTCCCAAATTGAGCCGGTACGGCCGAGTTCCATCACATGTTGTGCAACTTCCAGGCCGAAACCGAGCGCCGTTAGAATTATGGTGATTTTCAGCAGTCCCCGTCCGTTAAAGGCCAAGGCCCAAAGTCCTGTCAGGAGAAAATAGGAGGCAAAGTGCATTATTTTGTCAAAATTGTTCAGGCTTGGGCTCTGTCCTGCCGGCAGCAGGGACTCATGGACCAAAACAAGCGTGGCTATGAGGGCAATAGCGCGAAAAACACCGGCCGCATAAGGCGGCAATGTGTATGTTGAAAATAACTTCAATTTCATGGTCAAAGCCCCCGGCTTTAATAGATTAACAAATGTATAACGGATATTGAGGCAAGTTTGTGACATTTGCGCAGATGACTTGCAGATAAAGAGAGACTTATGATTTTAGATCCGAAAGACGTGGTGACTGACCTGCCCGGATGGACTGGCGGTGATGATTTTATCACGCGAATATTTAAATTTGATGATTTTACTGCGGCTTTCGGCTTCATGAGCGAAATTGCCATCCATGCCCAAGCCATGGATCATCATCCGGAATGGTATAATGTCTATAACCGCGTCGACGTCACCCTGACGACCCACGACGCGGGCGGAGTGACGGAAAAAGACGTCAAGCTCGCGGGCCTTATGAACAAGGCGGCGGGGGCGTAGTCAGAGCGATTGTGCGCCCCAGAGCGTGCGGCGCTGTACCCATCCGCTGTGTCCTGAGGAGGCTTTGACGGCGCACCATCCGGCCTCGTCACATTTTTCCAAAGTCAGCAGCGCATCTTTGGACGCAATAGCGCGGCCCTTGGCAGACTGGCTTGGTTTTGCGCGTATCGTCACATCGGTAAGCGTTATGGCCATGCGCTGCCCGGAGAGGGTGCGTTTGTGCATCCAGGATTCGTCACCGCTCGCATCACGGATTTTGCGCCACATCTCAGTTTCGGCCACGACAATAACGGGCAGGCCTTTGCGGCTGTAATTCCATTTAATCGGGTGGCCCTGTCCCGGGCCTGTACGCCCGTTAATATTGCCGTATTTCAGGCTGACAAACCGCGGGACTTTAAATCCGGACGGCGTTTCCGCGCCCGTTTTGGACATCATGCGGGGCAGGTCTGACGCGCTTGCCGCCGGCCCCGTCAGGATTAAAGCCGGCAGGCAAAGCATGCAGAGCATCAGGGCTGAATATGTAAGGGGGCGAGTCATGGCACGGTCTTGCCAAAACAGCCTAAACAGCAGGTTAATTTAATCGTTTCAAGCGCATTGAATTCGATCATGCTGCGCGCTTTTTGGCTTGCACTCATAAGGGCTTAGCGGGTTAAATGGCGCATGATCGAAAACGCGAAAAAGCCGCTGGTGATTGTCACCCGCAAATTGCCCGAGCAGGTCGAAGCACGCTTGGCCGCCCTGTTTAATTGCGAGTTTTCGCGCAAGGACGCTGCCATGAGCGCCGATGATTTAAAGGCAGCCGTGTCGCGGGCGGATGTTCTGGTCCCGACGGTAACCGATGATATCGACTCAGCCATTATTGAGGCGGCCGGCCCAAACCTGAAAATGATCGCTAATTTTGGCGCCGGCACAGACCATATTGATGTCGCCGGCGCGCATGCCAAAGGCATAATCGTCACAAACACGCCGGGCGTATTGACCGAAGATACGGCAGATTTGACCATGGCGCTGATACTGGCTTTGCCGCGTCGCCTGGTGGAAGCGGACAGATTGCTGCGCGAAGGCAAGTTTACCGGCTGGTCGCCGACATGGATGACCGGGCGGCGCGTCAAGGGTAAGACTTTGGGCATTATCGGCATGGGCCGCATCGGCCAAGCTGTGGCGCGCCGCGCCAAAGCGTTTGGATTGGACGTGCATTATCATAATCGCCGCGAAGTGCCGCGCTCTATCGGCGAAGGTCTGGGCGCGGTTTATCACGCAGATTTGGATGACATGTTGCGCGCGGTGGATATCGTCTCTGTTAATTGCCCATTGACGAAAGCGACCCACGGCATGATCGGGGCGGCGCAGCTGAAAACCCTCGGCGCGGGCAGCTATATCGTCAATACGTCTCGCGGTGAGGTGATTGATGAGGCGGCTCTGGCGGCGGCCCTTAAGGCCGGTCATATTGCGGGGGCAGGATTGGATGTTTATGAAGACGAGCCGGTGGTCAATCCCGGTCTGCTTGATTTGCCTAATGTAATATTGGCCCCGCATATCGGCTCGGCTACGCAGGAATCACGTTTTGAAATGGGCCAGAAGGTAATGATTAATATCCGCGCCATGATGGACGCGCATATGCCGCCGGACCGGGTATTGCCGCCGGAAACGAAATATCCCAAAGCGTCTTAGGCCGCTTACTTCTTCATATCTGCCGGAATATCGCCGGCTTTCCACGCAACGCCCTCACGGCGTTTATCGGCCGCACCGACAAGCGAGCCGTCAGGCTGTCTGCGAATAATATGGATGCCGCTGATTTCCCCGTCAGACAAAGCGAGATTATGGCCCATGGCTTTCAGCTCATTAATGACTGCGCCGGGCATGCCGTCTTTTTCCATTTTTACCCTTTTGCCGCGGGCAATGACATTGGGCAGGTCCGACGCCTCTTGCGGGCTGAGATTCCAATCCAGCATGCCCACTAAAGTTTTGGCCGTATAAGCGATAATCGAATTACCGCCGGGTGATCCCGTCGCCAGCAGGAAATCCCCGTTTTTATCGAGCACTATCGTCGGGGCCATAGAGCTGCGCGGGCGTTTGCCGGGCGCAACGGCGTTGGCAACGGGCGCTCCCGCTTTTGTCAGCGGCTCGAAAGAAAAATCGGTCAGCTGATTATTCAGCATCATGCCGGCCGCCATGCGCTGGCTGCCAAACCCGCCTTCGACCGTTGTTGTCATTGAAACCGCATTGCCATAGCTGTCAACGATAGACAAATGGCTGGTCCCCGGACTGTCCGGCGTCATATCCGGGCCCGGCGTAAAGCCGGCCGGATCGCCGGCCCGGACGGACGCCATGACGGCATCCGGCTTAATCAGCGCCGCGCGGCTTTTTAAATAGCCTGCGTCCAGCATGGCATCCGTCGGCACATTTACAAAAGCGTCATCGCCGACATAGAGGTCCCTATCAGCATAGGCGAGGCGGGACGCCTCAATAAATAAGTGCCAGCCTTCGGGGGAGTCCGGGCCGTAGCGGTCAATCTGAGTAGACTCCAGCGTGCGCATAATAGCCTGAACGGCCACGCCGCCGGATGACGGCGGCTGCGCGCCGCAAATCGCCATGCCTTTATATCCGCTGCAAAGCGCGTCGCGTTTGCGCGGCTTATAGTCGGCAAAATCTTGCAGAGACAGTCCGCCCGGGCGCGGGGACAGCCGGGCGGCGTCAATAATCGCCTGCGCGATGGGGCCCCGGTACATATTGCGGTAATCCTTTGCAATGGCGCGCAGGCTTTCGGCATAGGGTATGTTATCGCGCTTAAATCCGGCCGGGAGGGTTTTCCCGTCTACAAAGAAATAGTCTTTTGCGTTTTCATTTTGCGCCAGAATTCCGTAGCCCGCAAAGCGCGCCAGCGAAGACTCCAGACGCGGCGAGACGACAAATCCTTCCTCTGCATAGTTTATAGCGCGGTCAAACGGGCGCGCCCATGTCAGCTTGCCATGGTCGGTGTGCGCCATATGCATCATAGCCACCACGCCGGGGACGCCCGTGCTTTTGCCCGACGCAATGCCTTGGATATAGGGCAAGCGTTTATCATCATCGCCATAAAAGAGTTTGGGCGTGGCGCTCGCCGGTGCAGTTTCGCGTCCGTCATACATTGTGACGCGCTTTGTCTGGGCATCATAGACCAGCATGAAAGCCCCACCGGCAATGCCGCTGCTTTGCGGTTCAACCAAGCCCAATACGGCCTGAACGGCAATGGCAGCATCAACGGCTGTGCCGCCTTCCGACATTATCTCCAGTCCGGCGGCCACGGCGCGCGGATCAGCGGCGGCAACCATAGCCTCACTTGGCGCGCGTGTGCCGGCCTCCTCGGTTTGATCCGAGCAGCCGCCAAGCCAAGGCAAGAGGGCAGCAGTCACTAAAGCGGCTTTGGGAAAAAATGTCATAGATAATCCGTGCGATATGGGTGGCGCATCATAGGCTTAAGACGGCGCTGAGCAAGGGGCGTTAAGGCGCGGAAAGGCAGAGTTGACATAAACAGAAGTTTTTATATAGTGAGCGCTCACTCATAATTATGTAAGCAAAACTATGGCGACCAAGACAAAGTACTTTAACCCGAAAAAAACGCCCGCAACAGTTAAGCCCAAAGCTGCGACGGCGCCGGTTCAGGCTAAATCTGCGCCGGCTAAACCGTCAAAGGGCAAGTCTGCCAAGGCTAAATCCGGACCGACGACGAAAGAGAAAATCGAGCGGGCGGCGCTGACTTTGTTTGCGGCCTCCGGCGTTGACGGCGTTTCCACTAAAGAGCTTGCCGCGACCGCCGGCGTGTCCGAAGGCGTCATCTACCGCTATTACAAGAGCAAAACCGAGCTGGCGCGCAGCCTGATGGTCGCCGGGCATAAGCGGCTGGCTGATTTAGTCCGCGCGGCAGAGCAGGCGCCGGGCCGATTATCTGAGAAAGTCGCGGCGATTGTCACCGGCTATTGCGCCTTTGCGGATGAGGACCGAGATGCGTTTTACTATTACGTGCTGCATTTTCACGCCTTCAAAGATTTGGCTGCAGATGCCGGCGACAGCCCGATGTTGGCCGCGAAAGATATTATCGAAACGGCGCAAGCGCGCGGCGAAATTCCGGGCGGCGATCCGGCGGTTAAAGCCGCCATGGCACTGGGCTGCGTGACCCAAACTGCGACGGCCAAGCTTTACGGGCAAATCCCCGGCGCGCTGGGCGATCACGCGCCGGCTTTTAAGGCCGCGGTCATGGCTGTTCTGCTCTCAAGTGCAGCTTAGGACAATATTATGAGCGATCATCACCCCAAGCCGGGCCTTATCAAGTCATGGGTTTTTCATATATTATTTTATGTTGTGACGGCCGGTTTCGCGATTATTTGCGGCCTGCTGGCGCTAATTCCCGGCCGCAAGCCAATGATGACGGGCCTCATGGCCTATACGCGCTCCATTAAATTCCTGATGACAGCTATTGTCGATATTGAGATTGAAATAACCGGCAAAGAGAACCTGCCCAAATCAGGGGCCTATATTATTGCGCCGAAACATCAGAGCTATGGAGACGGTTTTTTGCTGTTTTCAGAATTTTTTGACCTCTCTTTCGTGGCCGGCGACGCGATTGCGAAATTCACCATTGTCAAAACGATACTGCGCAAAGCCGGCGCGGTCGTCATTGATAATTGCGGCGGGAGTGATGTGCAGGACCAAATGCGCCGCGAGGTGGCGCGGATTAAAACGCAAAACCGCGTCATGTTCATCTATCCCGAAGGTCATCTGTCGGAAGTCGGCACGCAACATCGCTATCGCAAAGGCGTGTATCACATGTATAAGGATTTCAATTGTCCCGTCGTTCCGGCGGCCACCAATTTGGGGCAGCGCTGGAATCAGGCCGATATTATGAAATATCCCGGCCGGGCCACGCTGGAATTTTTAGAGCCGATTCCGCCGGGATTGGAAAAGGATGAGTTTATGGCGCGCTTGGAGACAGCGATTGAAACCCGAAGCCGCGCGCTTTTAGATATGGATAATCTCGGCGCGTTGAATCCCGATAATATCGGCCTTGTAAAAGAAAATCACGTCGCCCGCGCCAAGCGCGAAGCCCGCGAGGCGTCCGTTCGGCCCGCGCTTGATCAAGGCGCGCGGTCATGAGCGCCGCAGCTTCGATAAAGCTGTTTACCAAGCGGACGTTCCTGCCGCTGTTTGTCTTGTTTCAGGCAGGGACATTTAACGACAACCTGCTGAAAAATGCGCTCATCGCGCTCGTCACATTCGGCAGCATGGTGTTCTTTTCAGAAAATATTCCGTCCGGCGCTGTTGTGCCGATTGCGGCATTATTGTTTACGCTCCCGTTTTTAATTTTTTGCACTATTGCCGGCCAGATCGCGGACAAAGTCGATCGCAGCCTTGTTCTAAAATGGGTGAAGCGGGCCGAAGTGGCTATCATGATTTTCGCGGCGGTAGGCCTGCTGGCTTATGACCCCGCGCCCGGCAACAAAAACCTGCTGAGCGTCGTGATATTGTCACTGGCCCTTGTCTTGATGGGCACGCAGTCAGCGTTTTTCTCGCCGACAAAAAATGCCGTTTTGCCCCAATGGCTCGATGATAAAGAGCTGGTTCCCGCTAACGGCGTCATGTCGGGGTTCCAGTTTTTTACGATTTTGCTGGGCATGGTTGTCGGGCTGGCCTTGGCCAATAAAGCCTTTCCGGACAGTTTTTTTAACGGGCCGCACATCATCGCTGCTGTCTTGCTCTTGTTTGCGGTAATCGGATGGATTGCGGCAGAAAAACTGCCGGATGCCCCTGCACCCAAAGCAGATCTGAAAATAGATTGGAACCCGATTACGTCCATCATAGGAGTCTTGAAAACATCTTTGGAGCATATGCCGGTGTTTAAACCGATGATGGGCATTGCATGGTTTTACGGATTTTCCAACGTGATGATTTTGGTCATGCCGAATATGGTCAAAGAGGTTTTAGTCTATGACGAAAACGTCCTCGCGCTGGTCTTGGTATCGTCGACTTTGGCAATTTTGGTCGGGGCGCTGCTCTGCGCCGTGCTGTCGCGCGGCGGCGACAATATGGGGCTGATTGCAATCGGCATTGTCGGCGTGACATTATTTACGCTCGATCTGTATTTAAGCACAGATCAATCGGCCCGCACTGAATTGGGCGATACGAGTCAATTTCTCGCAGATCCGGCCACGCCGCGCTTTTTGGCAGCCGTCATAGGATCATCACTGTGCGCCGGGCTTTATGTGATACCGCTGCAAGCTATGGCGCAGCGCCGCGCGCCCAATGCGGTGCGGGCGCGATTGATGAGCGCCGGCGCGGTCATGCTCAATGCAGCCGTCAATATTGTAACGCTGGTGTTAATCGGTCTGGGCTATCTCGCGCTTGCGCCGCAAACCCCGTTCTTAATGGTGGCCATAATTTCGACCGGCGTGGCGGCCTATGTGCTGCTGCGGTTTGTCCAAAAACGTAAAAACACGACTGTAATCTCAGAGTAAAACTTATGTCCTTGAATATGAATCGCCGCGGCTATTTCGGTATTGGCAGTGAAGGCATTTCCAAAGCGCAAAATCTGGGCGCGGTGACCCGCACGGCCCACGCTTTCGGGGCCAGCTTCGCCTTTACCGTTAACGCCCACCATAAACTGCGCGGCATTAATGACACCGATACGTCCAAAGCACTGTCTCACGTTCCGTATTATGAATGGGACAGCGTCGAGGATATGCGCCTGCCGCAAGGCTGCCCGCTGGTCGGCGTTGAGCTGACCGAAGACAGTGTGGATTTACCCAGTTTTCGCCATCCGCTGTCCTGCGCTTATATCTTAGGCCCGGAAAAAGGCAGCCTGTCGCCGCAAATGCAGGCGTTGTGTACCCATGTGGTTAAAATCCCGACAAAGTTTTGCATCAATGTCTCACTCGCCGCTGCGCTGACGCTTTATGATCGCACGATTTGTCTGGGCGGCTATCCTGAACGGCCGATTATGCCGGGCGGCCCGAAACTCGCGGATGTGCAGGCCTGGCAGGAAGTGCGCAGAAGAAAGCATTAATTGCTGCAAAAAGAATTATGCTTAACCGCATCTTAACGGCATAATTTGCAAACTGGCCGATAATACACTCATCTTTTAATTTGTGACTGACCTTATGAAATCTGTTCTCTCTGCCCTTATTCTGACCGCCGGACTGTCCGCCCTCGCCGCGCCGGCCGCTTTTGCCGACGAGCCAAAGCTCCAAGGGACCTATTCGGACTGGATGGTTTACACAAAAGGCGCGGGCAGCAACCGGATTTGCTACGCGCTGGCCACGCCGCGATCCAAATCGCCGACCAATGTCAATCACGGCGACGTTTTCTTCATGGTTGCGAATTGGAAGTCCGGCGCAGCCTTTGAGCAGCCGAGCCTGATGACCGGCTATTCGTTCAAAGTCACGGCCCCACCCAATGCTCGGGTTGGCAGCGTAAAAACATCCATGTACGCTTCGCAAAA
>CALLVD010000073.1 GCA_938010385.1 uncultured Robiginitomaculum sp. | reverse complement strand
ATCATCAAGGAAAAGCTCATAGACATATTGCACGGGCGGAGTCGCGCCGAGGATTTTTGAGATTTTGGAATAAACGCCGGCATTGGCCTGATGGTCTTTGCCGAACATTTCAAAGTCCACGCCCAACGCAGCCCAGCGCATGCCGAAATCCGGCTTCCATTGCATTTTTACATTGCCGCCGGTGACGGGCATGGTGACTTCGGTCCCATCCTCATCGTCAAAAGTAATCTCGCCGGTGTCCGCATTGACCGATTTCATCGGCACATAAAGCACGCGGCCTGTGGTCGGCGATATGGGCAGGAACGGCGAGTAAGTCGCTTGGCGTTCTTCACCTAAAGTCGGCAGCATGACGCCCATGATTTTATCAAAATTTCGCGCTGCGCCCATCAAGGCCTCGTCAAACCGGCCCGAGCGATATTCCTCAGTCGCCGAGTAAAATTCATACTCAAACCCGAAACTGTCTAAAAACTCGCGCAGCATGGCATTGTTATGCCCTGCGTAGCTGTCGTGAGTGCCGAACGGATCCGGCACATCCGATAACGGCTTGCCCAAATGCTGCTCGAGCATATCCTTGTTCGGCATATTATCCGGCACTTTGCGAAAGCCGTCCATGTCATCGGAAAAGCAAATCATCTTGGTCGGGACTTTGCCTCCGGTCAGTTCGATAAAGGCTTTGCGTACCATGGTCGTGCGGGCCACTTCGCCGAATGTGCCGATATGCGGGAGGCCCGACGGGCCATAGCCGGTTTCAAACAAGACCGGCCGGTCGCCGCGATCAATGCCGCGCTTTTTCTCTATCATCAGGCGTTTGGCAATCTCGCGCGCCTGCTCGAAAGGCCAGGCTTTGGCTTTATTCATTAACTCGTCGGAAAAAGGCATATTGGCATCCTGTGTGTATGGCCTGCGGTTTATGCCGAGCAGCCGCAAGGGTCAACGGTTTAACGGGACTCGACTCTCGCCTGCGCGGCAGCGATAAAGGCGGCATGAAGCATCGGGGAAAGAAAATATTGGCACTGGCAAGCGCGCTATTAATGGGCGCGGCCGGCGGCGCTATGCGCATGGCAGATATGACGCCCGGCGAAATCGGAACCGTGCGTAATGTTTTGGACGGCGATACGCTCTATTTAAAGACCGGCTTGAAAGTGCGCCTGTCCGGTATGCAAGCCCCCAAATTATCTTTGGGACGCGAGGGTTATAAAGATTGGCCACTGGGCGAGGAATCCAAGGCTGCGCTTATCTCTTTGACGGCCGGCCGCAAAATTCAGCTGTTTTACGGCGGGGCAAAACGCGACCGATATAAACGCGCTTTGGCGCAGGTGCATGTGCTGGATGATGCCGGCGCGCCGGATTTTTGGGTGCAGGAAGAAATGATCCGCTTGGGCCTGGGGCGGGTTTATACCTGGCCGGACACGTTTCAGGATACAGCCAAGCTATACGCCGCCGAAACCGAAGCCCGCGACGCCGCGCGCGGCATCTGGGCGCTGGATTATTACAAAATCCGCAAGCCCGATCCGGACCCGCTGGCGCAAGATGTAGACAGCTTTCAAATTGTTGAAGGTATTGTGACGTCCGTGGCCGATATTCGCGGCACGGTCTATGTTAATTTCGGCGCTGATTATAAGACCGATTTTACCATCGTCGTGCCGAAAAAAGCGCGCAAACGGTTTAAGAAAGACGGCTTTGACCCGCTGACATTAGAAGGCGCGCGCGTGCGTGTGCGCGGCTGGGTCGAGCTGAAAAACGGGCCGATGATGTGGCTGGATCACCCCCAACGGCTGGAAGTCGTTGACGAGGAGCGCAGCTAAATCAGCAGCGTTATGGTCGCGGTCATGCCGTCCTCATCCGGCTCGCGGTGGCATTCAATATCTTTGACCATATTAATCAGTTTTGAGCCGAAACCGGTAATCGCATGCTTGTCAATTTTGCCAACGCCGGTTTCTTTCCACAACACGGTCAACCTGTCGCCTTTAAGTGAAGAGGTGACTGACAAATGCCCGTCAGGTTTTGAAAAACACCCGTGCTTAGCCGCATTGGTCGCCAGTTCATGAATGACCATAGACAGGTTTTTCGCCATATCGGCTTTCAAGTCCATATCGGGCCCGGAGACGGTTAAGTTTTCGCGGTCGCGCAACGCCATCATATCAAGCTCGTCAGATAATATGTCGTACAGTGAGGCCCCCGCAAAATCATTATTATAAAGCCGCCCGTGAACCCGGCCCATAGACCCGATACGCGAGACAAATGAGTCCGTGAAAGCTTTTACAGAGGTTTCACCTCTGGCGGTCAAACGGGCAATCGCCTGAACAACGCCAAGGACATTTTTGACCCTGTGATTATATTCCTGCGCCACCAAGGCCCGCTCTTGCTCCAATAAAATGCGCGCGGTTACGTCTTCGGGATATTGAATCATATGCGTGACATTTCCGGCTGCGTCGCGAAGCGGTTCCTGCGTGGCTTGCCAGAAATGCTCGGTCACGGTTCCGTCTTTTTCTTTCAGAGCAAAAGGCTGGGCATCCAATTGCGTGCGCTCACCGCCCAAGCAGGCTTTGAACTTTTCAAACACCGCCTCGACCCGCTCCGGCGTGTCGGGAAAGGCGTCAAAGACATGACGTCCGATCAGCGTGTCCCGGGTCGCATTCACGGCCTTCAAATAAGATTCATTGGCGTAAACAAACACCATCTCACGGTCTAAGACCATGACCGGTAAGTCCCAGTCTTTGACAACTTGGGCAAACGCCAAATCTTCAAATTTTTCCGTTTTCTCCACAGGTGGTTCCTCCCCGGACCCCCTATGGCGCAAAGCTTTAACTGCGTCGCGCCATATGAGTTTTGCAGGCTGTTTGCCTTACATAATTTTTTGAAAAATACCCGAGTGCTAAGCCGCAGCTTCCTCGCCGTCATCGTCGTCCTTGGCCTCAGCGGCAGCCTTAGCGGCGGCTTTCGCGGCGGCCTTGGCGCGGGCTTTGGTCAGCGTATCAATGATGTCTTCAAGGGCGACAGAGCGCGTGACCTTTTTAATGGCAGCGACTTCGCGAACCATGCGGTCCAAGGCGCGCTCATAAAGCTGGCGTTCAGAATAAGACTGGTCAGGTTGATCTTCGGTGCGGTGCAAATCGCGCACAACCTCGGAAACAAGCACCAAATCACCGGAGTTGATTTTCGCTTCATATTCCTGCGCGCGGCGTGACCACATTGTGCGCTTGATACGCGCGCGTCCGTTCAGCGTGGTGTAGCAATCTTTTAACACCAGCTCGTTTGACAAAGCCCGCATGCCGGAATTTGCCGCTTTTACGGTCGGAACGCGCAGAAGCATTTTGTCCTGTTCAAATTCAACAACGTAAAGCTCGACATCCATCTCGGCGATAACTTCGGTCTCGATACCGGTCACCTTGCCGACGCCGTGGGCCGGATAAACAATAAATTCACCGGGTTTAAAGAGGCGCTTGCCTTTTTTAGGCGCAGCTTTCTTAGAGGCGGTTTTTTTAGCAGCCATTATTTAGGTCCTGTCATTCACATAAAACTCTGATTTGAAAGGCGTGTGGGGCGCGCAGACAAAACAACGGCGCGGTAGCATTTAAGGCCCGCGCCGTTTATTGAAAAAATTGTATAACACAA
Source organism: uncultured Robiginitomaculum sp. (assembly GCA_938010385.1). Taxonomy (GTDB): domain Bacteria; phylum Pseudomonadota; class Alphaproteobacteria; order Caulobacterales; family Maricaulaceae; genus Robiginitomaculum. The sequence goes on along the minus strand of CALLVD010000073.1, from coordinate 6,451 downwards.
AAATAGGCCAAAATCCACCGCTCGGAGCGAGTTTTGACAGAAAAAGGTCATAAAAAGAGCGGTTTACGCCCTAAAACGCGAAAATTCTAAGAGCCGGTGCCCGGTTTCGGGGAAAAATATTTCTCAAATTTTCCCGTTTCATTGGCATATTTGGCCGCATCTTCAGGAACCGTGCCGATAGTTGTGATAACAGGCCAAAGCTCGGCATATTTGGCGTTAATGGCCAGCCATTTTCCGTCCGGATCATCTTCTGTATCCGGGACAATGGCATCAACCGGGCATTCCGGCTCGCAGACACCGCAATCAATGCACTCATCCGGATGGATGACGAGCATGTTTTCGCCCTCATAAAAACAGTCCACAGGACAGACTTCAACGCAGTCCATGTGCTTACATTTGATACATTCGTCTTTGACGAGATAGGTCATAAAAGTCTCGGCCGGTTAGGGGCTGGGGTCAGATGCGGCTCATGTGCCGCGTAAGGGGGTATTTGTCAATATATACGGACGGTGAGCGGGTGAGGTTTTTTGCGGCCAAAGCTGCATCCGGCATCAATCTTGGCAAGATGCATATAAGTCTTTGGCCTCGCTGTAAGGTCCGCGCCGCGTCCCAAGCTCTACCACTTGCACGTCAATCAGGGTCTCTGCCCGCATGAAGGTCACCCGGTCGCCTGCCCGCACTTTGAAATGAGATTTCGTAATCCTGCGGCTCTCGCCGGCGCGCTCGAGGCGAACCTTGCCTTTGCCGATAAAGCGCCCGGCTTCTGCGCGGGTTTTAATAAAGCGCGCGCGCCAGAGCCAGATATCAAGACGGACGCAATCAGACAGGTCTGCGCTCAAGTCTAATCCTTTTTAAGATTAAGCGCGGCCAGCGCAGCAAACGGGCTGTCTTCAGGCTTCATGGCCGGCTTTTTAGACGCGAACTTATCTTGCGGCTTTTTATTCCCGCCGCCTTTCGGGCCGCCTTTAAATCCGCCTTTGCCCTTAAAGCCGCCGCGTTCTGATTTCGGCTTAAAACCGCGATTATCAGACGATTGGTCATTGCGGCGGTTTTGCGGGCGGCCGCCGGATTTGCGAAACGGCATGAACCAAACTTCGCTCTGCGCGCCGCGAACGTCTTTGCCGTCCTCTGTTTGCGAAACCACCGGCTCGTAATAGGCGAGCGGCTGCGGTCCCTTTAGCTTTTTCTTTTTCTTCGGTTTGGGCGCGGTCGGCATAGCGTGCTTGGCTTTGCCGTCAGAACCGATTGTGTTTGGCGTTGCCGGCGTCGCCGGGCTGTTATCAGGCGCAGTGTCCAAAGCCGGCGTGCGGCCGGCAATCGGGGCCGCCTGCACTTTTTGCGCCGCATCAAAGTCTGCGGCAGCCGGCGCGCTTCCCTCTTGCATCGGCGAAGCCTCGGCCGGGGCATCTGCAAGCGCAGGCGCGGACGGAACGTCAATTGTCGCCGGCGCGGATTTATACCCCAGCGCCTTGAGCACGCCGCAGCATTCTTCATAGGACGTGCCGAGCATGGCCATCATTTCAAGCGAGACAAAAAACTTGGCGGATTTCGTCTCTGATTTGGCCTGCCGCACCGTATCGCCGAGGCGGTTTAAGATATCAACGCGAACGATGCGCGGCCCGCGTCCGCTGTAACCGGCGACGTTCAGCGCCGCTTCGCTGTAGCCTTCTTCCATCGCCACAGAGGTAACGCCCGCAAACGGGATAAACGGCTTTCCGTGATCCGGCGCGCTGCAGGCATAAAGGATGGATAAGAGCTCTGACGCAGCAGGCTTGAGCAGTTCGGGCATATAGACAAAATACTCGCCGAACCGAATGCCGGCGCCGCGCAAATCAGACCGCGCCTCGGTCTCCAGCGCCTTGATAACCGCTTCGTTACCGCGCCTTGGCATCAGGCCGTTCACTTCGAGCATTTGAAACGCAAAGCCGCGCGCGTCACCAACCACATCTTTGGACACCATAACGGATTCCAAATTTTTCAGCGGCGCAAGTTTTGTGCGAATTTCCGTTTGGATAAAGTCGGTCAAGCGCGCGGCCAGCCCGTCCTTTAAAACGGTCTGCCCCAACTCACCGCCGATTAAATCGACAACCGGATGCAAAACGGATTTACCGGGGGACAGCTTGGCAATATCAGCGTCGCCCCATTTAATAATGCCTTCGGATGTAAGGGTAAAAATATCATGCTGGGCAGAGGTCATGGACATCATGCGGCGGTCAACTTCGGGCGCCACGACTTGCGACGCGGCGCCGGACAATGCTTTGGCCTCTGCGCCTTTGGCATTTTCATCCGGCGTAAACGCCAGCCCGCTCAGCGTCCCGATCGTGTGGCCTTCGGCAGACACAATGCCTTTATCGTCAATTTTTACGTCCATAAGTGTTTTTGCCCCAAGGCCTTTCATGAGGGCGCGGGTGCGCCGATCTACAAATTTTGCAATTAAGCGCTCGTGCAGCGCATCCGATAACCTGTCTTCTATAGTGCGGGTGCGCGCTTGCCAATGGGCAGGGTCAATAAGCCATTTGGATTTACTGGCCACATAGGTCCATGTGCGGATTTGCATAAGGCGCTGCGTCAGCGTTTCAATAGAGCCGTCAATCCGGTCAAGCCGCACCGCTTGGCGCATCAGCCACGCATCGGGAAGCGTGCCGTTACCTTTCAAAAGCCGGTCATAAATATCATAGAGCAGGCGCACATGTGTATCGATTCCCATATCGCGGAAATCAGGAATTTGGCAGACCTCCCAAAGGCGTTCGACATCTTTGCGGCCGCTGACGCTGCGGGCGATATCTGTGTCTTCCAGCAATCGGCCCAAAGACTGTTCGTCAATCACCGCGTCCGTTCGGCGCAAGGCGCGCTGCGGCGACGGACGGTTAAGACTGTCGATGAGCGCGTCTGTGCTGCTCATATCCAGTTTGGAATTGCGCCAGTTAACGCCGCGAATGTGATCAAACATGTGGTTTTCAATGCGCCCGACCAGATCTTCATCCATGGGCATGCAGGCGCCTGTTGTCCCGAAAGTGCCGTCATTGCGAAAGCGCCCGGCGCGGCCGGCAATCTGCGCAACTTCCGGCGGATTTAAAAACCGCTTTCGCCGCCCGTCAAATTTACGCAGCGCCGCAAAGGCCACATGGTCGGCATCCAAATTCAGCCCCATACCGATGGCATCTGTGGCGATCAGGTAATCCACCTCGCCGTTTTGATAGAGCTCAGCTTGGGCATTGCGGGTGCGCGGCGACAGCCCGCCCATAACAACAGCCGCCCCGCCCCGTTCGCGCCGCATGACTTCTGCCAGGCGGTAAACTTCAGTGGACGAAAACGCGACGATGACGGAGCGTTTCGGCAAAGCCCGCAGCTTGGTCGCGCCGGCAAAGGACAGGGTGGAAAACCGCTCGCGAGTCTCATGCCGGGCTTTGGGCACAAGCTGTCGGATAATCGGGCGAATATTTTCAGAGCCTAAAAACAGCGTCTCTTCTGTTCCGCGCATGTTTAATATGCGGTCGGTAAAGATATGCCCGCGCTCCGGATGGGCGGCCAGTTGCACTTCGTCTATGGCGACAAAAGCAAAGCGCTGCGCAGTCGGCATAGCTTCAACCGTGCAGACATAATAGGTCGCGCTGCGCGGGATAATTTTCTCCTCGCCGGTTATCAGCGCGCAAACATTCGGGCCCTTAATCTTGACGATGCGGTCATAAATCTCGCGGGCCAGAAGCCGCAGCGGCAGACCGATACAGCCGGAGCTGCGCCCGAGCATGCGCTCAACCGCGTAATGGGTTTTGCCGGTATTGGTCGAGCCGAGTATGGCCGTCAAAATCGGTTCGGGAGCGTAGAGGGGCATAGCAGTGTTTTGCCGGGCGGGGAGTGAATTTCAAGCGGTTTGTGCAAGCCGCGGCCGGGAAGGTTGCCGGCTGTTATCCGCGGGAGGCTATTATATGCAGCACCGATATAGACAACGTTGTCAAATTCCGGCAATTTTATCGCAACACAACATAACATACATGGGGAAATCACATGAATATCACGGCTCGCGATCGATTACGGCTTTTGGGCGGAGCGTCTGCTGCGCTCCTGGGCGCTTGCGGCGGCGGAGGCGGTGGGGGCGGCACAAGCGCGGGACAAACCGCCGGCACGCCGGTGGTTCCGGTGACGCCGACGCCGCCTACGCCCCCGACGCCCGCGCAAACTTTCGTGCCGGCGCAGGGCGCCCTTCGCAATGCCTATCTTAATGACTTTAAGGTTGGCGCCGCCATTCAGGCCGCATGGATTGACGAGGCCGGCACCGACATTGATGCGTTAAAATCTCAGTTCAATTCTATATCTGCAGAATATGAAATGAAGCCGGATATTATCGCGCCGACCGAGGGCGTATATGATTTTACAGCCGCCGATAAAATCGTTGATTTTGCCATTGCCAATAATATGGACATTCGCGGTCACACCTTGTTGTGGCACCGAACCACGCCGGATTATTTCCTAACCGGCACCAAAGCCGAAATGAAAGCAAAGCTGGAAGCTTATATTACCGCTGTGCTGACTCATTTCAAAGGCCGGGTGACAACCTGGGACGTTGTCAACGAAGTCATTACCGATAATGGCAGCGAAGCGCAGAGCCCGTATCGAAATTCCAATTGGTATCAAGCCGTGGGCAGCGCCGAATATATTGATTGGGCGTTTAACGCTGCCCGCGCGGCTGACCCCGATGTGAAGTTATACATCAATGATTATGGCACAGAATCTACAGGCAAGCGCAACCGTTTGATCACGGTGATTGATGACTTGGTTGCGCGCAATATCCCGCTCGACGGGGTTGGGCATCAAGCCCATATTAACGTCAATACCGCCGCTTCAAATGTGCTGCAAGCCGTTGACGCGATTGATGCACGTTTTGCAGGGCTGGAAAACCATATTACGGAGCTCGATGTCAGTGTTTACAACGACCCCGGTTCCTGTTTCAACAACCAAACCGGCTGCGCCGCTGACTACGGCACGGCCATTCCGGCCTCTGTGATAGCCGCCCAAGCGCAGCTTTATAGGGACGTCTTTACCGGTTTGGCCACGCGCAGTAGCGTGACATCCGTGACGCTGTGGGGCATTTCCGATGATCGGACATGGCTGAACGGCTATCCGGTTGACCGCACAAACGCTCCCTTGCTGTTTGATCGCAGCCGGGCCGCAAAGACAGCGTTTCGCGCCGTTACAGACCCGACCTTTGAAATCTAATCGGACCGGTAAATTCTATTCTTCGGAACCGAGGCACGGGTCTGCGGGTAATAAATGTGTACATAACAACAACACGGAGAACACATATGTTACGCTGGGCCATTATCGCATTTATCGTCGCTGTCATCGCAGCCGCACTGGGCTTTGGCGGAATCGCCGCCGGCGCGCAATATCTCGCCGGCGTCTTTTTCGTCATCTTCTTAGCCTTGTTTGTCATTCACCTGTTGGGCGGCCGCGCGCGGGTCTAAGTCAATACAAAGCGATTTTTCGCCCGGACGGCCAGGCCGCCCGGGCATTTTCTTATTCGAAGCTGATATTCGTCGCCTTGATATTCACCCGAATACCCGACACGCGGTAATCAAAGCGCACAGGCACCCAGAGGCCGGCGTCTTCAAAGTTCGCCAGATACACCACTAACGGCGTCGCGGCTTCCTCGGCCGTCAGGCGATCTTCCGGATCGTAGCCTGAGACATTTTCCATCAACACTTCACAGCGCACGGTATCGCCGCGATAACTGCTTTGGCTGATTCTCGCCGTGCCGTCCTGCCTCATATTCAAATTATAGCGCTGCTTGCCGTCAAAGATTTTAATCGTGCCGGTGCAGGGCTCGTCGCCAAATTCATGGCCGGTCATCATCATTTCCATAATGCCCGATATAGCGTCCACAGCCTCGGCCCGCTCGGCGTCAGTCGCCGGCGGCTGCCCCATAGAGCCAAAGCGCGGCTCAATCACAGCCGTCGGATTGCCGGCCGCATCGTAAGTCATAGTGACATTACGCGCTTTTTCATTGAGCTTTTGAATCTCGTGACGGGACGGCTGTACGCCGGAAGCGTCATAATATCCGGTAGATGTCGACCATAAGCCGCCGTCTTTAGACAGCTTGCCAAGGCCGGCGGACTGCATATCCGTACGCACGCTGTAGCCATAACCGTTTTTTTCACCGCGAAAGGACAGCGTGCCCAGCGGGAAAATGAACAGCGAGCCGGTGTAATCAAACGCAAATTTGACAGAATCAGTCTGCGCCGCCGGCGGCGTCATTTTGGTTGCGCTCGCGCCGGCGGCGGTCATTGCCGTTATAACGCCGCCTGTGATGACGGTTTTGAGGATGTTTTTGCGGGAAATCATACGAAATCCTTTCTTTTGCGCCCTTACATTACGGTATATCTCGGGGGGGATATAACGGCGATGGCGGTCATTTGCCATAGGGGCACTTTAATCGCTGCAACTTATCGCCAAT
>CALLVD010000072.1 GCA_938010385.1 uncultured Robiginitomaculum sp. | reverse complement strand
GGCTGACAGATCGCGGGTTTCTGACCTCGGAAACGATAGAGCCGGACACAGTGGGCCGGCCGCCGCGTCAAAACTATCGCTTAACGGCGCAGGGCCGGCGATATGCGGGCGAAGTCTTAGACGCTGCTAAGGCGAGCGGGCAGAGCGGGGTGACAGCATGATTTTTAAGCCGCAGACTTGGATAAATATGGCGCGCAAGATTTGCGGGCCGCGCAGGGCGCATTGGATAGAGGCCATGCGCGCGGAATGCGACAGCATTGAAGATATGCGGGAGAAGTCGGCTTTCGCCGCAGGGTGCTTTAAGGCTGCGGTGTCTGATACCGTCAGAACGCGGCGCGGGCTAAGCGCTATTGCGCGTCTCGGCGGGGCTTTGGTCATTCTTTTAATGAGCGGATACGGCTTTGGAGCTGCGCTGAAAATGAGCGGGACAGAATTTTCTGCCGCCATGGCCGTAACGGTCGCGGGATTGTGCGTGTTTTACGCCATATGCGCGGGCCTGCTCGCGGCGAGTTTGCGCGGGCTGCGGCTTGCGGCCGTCACGGGGTTTGTTGCCGCGCTTGCTGCGCGCCTGTCTCTCGGTTTTGCGGCGCCGGAACTTGAAGCCTCAGACATTGCGTTTTTAAAAGCGCTGAGCCTCGAAATGGCGGGGCTGATGACCGGGTTTATCGTCGCGTCTGTCTGGCTGAATTGGCTCTATGACCCGGCGCTTCATGCGGATTGAGACGCGCCCGCGCCCGCGCCCGCGACTGTGACGGCAAAGGCGTACTCCATAGCCGTTTCTTTCAGGCTGTCATAGCGGCCCGACTCCCCTTGGTGGCCTGCGTCCATGTTAATCTTCAGCAGGATTGGTGCATCTCCGGTTTGGTGCTCGCGCAGCTTGGCGGCCCATTTGGCCGGCTCCCAATAGGTGACGCGCGGATCTGTCAGCCCGCCGGTAATCAACATGGCCGGGTAATCGCGCGCGATGACATTATCATAGGGCGAATAGGCTGCGATGCGGTCATAATCGGTTTCGCGGATAAGCGGATTGCCCCATTCCGGCCATTCGGGCGGGGTGAGGGGCAGGCTTTCATCACTCATCGTATTGAGGACATCGACAAACGGAACGGCAGCGATGGCGCCGGCAAACAATCCGGGGTCTTGATTAACCGCCGCGCCGACGAGCAAGCCGCCGGCCGACCCGCCATGGGCAATGACTTTGCCGCGCTGTGTGTAGCCGGCTTCGCAGAGCGCGTTTCCGGCATCGACGAAATCATCAAAGGTTTTATGCTTTGTCTTCATCTTGCCGTCTAAATACCATTGGTAACCCTTGGCCATACCGCCGCGAATATGGGCAATGGCATAGACAAAACCGCGATCGACCAAGGACAAAATTCCGGTGCGAAACCCGGCCGGAATTGTAATGCCATATGAGCCGTAGCCGTAAAGCAGGAGCGGCGCGCCGCCGTCTTTTTTCAAACCCGATTTATAGATTAGCGTGACGGGGACGCTCTCGCCGTCCCGCGCGGTGATATTAATGCGTTCGCACGCATAATCGGACGGCTCATGCCCGCTTGGGACTTGGCGGGTTTTGCGTAATACGCGCTCGCGGGTCGTCATGTTATAATCAAAGACCTGATCCGGTGTGGTCGGCGAGCTATAGGTGAAGCGCATGAGCTGCGTATCATATTCATAACCGCCGGACAGGCCGAGGCTGTAGGCCTGCTCATCAAATGTGATGGCGTGCTCAGTACCGCTCGTCATATTGCGCACGACAATGCGGGGCAGGGCATTGGCCCGCTCTATGCGCGTCATATGGCCGGCATAGGTTTCAAGACCGAGGATGAGCGTCCCGGGCCGGTGCTCAATCACCGGTTCCCAATCGCCGCCTGTAAGACTTGCGCGCATGACTTTAAAATCCGTCGCGCCGTCACGATTGGTCAGGATGTAGAAATGCCCGCCATGTTCGTGCAGATCATATTCCACGCCGGGCTCGCGCTTTCGATAACATTTCGGCTGCGCTTGCGGTGTTTCAATCAACCAAGTTTCGGACGTGGTGTGGTTATGGGTGTTGATCTCGACAAACGTTGAATTGTCGGATTGCCCGATGCTGACAAAAAAACCGGGGTCTTCTTCTTTGAATATTTGCTCAGGCCTGCGGCTTGCGTCTGAAATGTTTTGGCGAAAGACCGTGGACGGGCGTTCATTCTCGTCCCGCTCCACCCAAAACAGCGTCTTGTGGTCTTGTCCCCAAACCACGCTGCCGGTGGTATTTTCAATAGTCGGGCCGACGGGCGCGCCGGTTTGAAGGTCGAGTATCGTGACAGCGTATTTTTCTGACCCTTTTGTGTCGACGGCATAGGCCAACAAAGTGTGGTCATCGGAATGCACAACGCTGCCCAAATCAAAATAGGCCGCCCCCGCCGCGAGCTTATCCGCGTCCAGGATGACGGTTTGCGTTTCCGGCTTACCGCGCGTGTGGCGGAAATAAACGCCGTGTTGATCGCCGGGGCGATATTTGTGGCCGTATTCCCAAAGACCGTGGGGGGAGGGGACGCTGCTGTCATCGTCTTTGATGCGGCCCTTCATTTGCGTAAAAATATCAGCCTGCAGATCCGCCGTGCCCGCGAGCATATCTTTCGTATAGGCGTTTTCAGCCTCTAATACGGCGCGGATTTTGGGGTCGAGCTTGGCCGGCGCTTTCATGACCTCCCGCCAGTTTTCATCTTTCAACCATGCATAGTCGTCTGTGCGCGAGCGCCCGAGCTGCGTTATGGTTTCGGGCCGTTTTGGGGTTTGCGGGGCAGGTATTTGTGGAAACATTATCCGGCTTTTCTGTGTGGTAAGAACCCGATATATGCGCATGGGCTGGCCCGGCAACAAGGGCAAATTTTGCGATTTTATCCACTCTTGGTTAACCATGTCAGACTAGGTTTGCGCAAAACGTGTGGAAATGACATGGCTCAAGCCAATACAAAACCTGCCGGTGATGACGCCGCTTTGGATTTAACGACAATCGCGCCGCCTGAAAGCAGCGTGCGGCGCGCGCTTGTCAAACGGCTTGCTGACGTGATTTGCATCCCGGCCAGCCAGCTTACCCCGCAAGAACGCCATATGGCGGGCGATGTCTTGGTTGAGCTTTTGCGCGATGCCGACAAACCTATGCGTGTCAGCGTGGCGAAGCGTTTGGTGATGCTGAACGAAGCGCCTCGGACAATCCTGCTGATTTTGGCCCGGGATGATATTGAAGTTGCCAAATATATTTTGGAAGAGTCGCGCAGCCTGACGGACTCGGATCTGATTTTTATCGCTAAATCCGTTACGACTGCGCACCGCAAAACGATGGCGATGCGCCGCAACATTTCTGATTCCGTTGTTGATGCCTTGGCGGAGTATCTGGAAGAAGAGGTCGTGGTGACGTTGCTCAGAAACAAAGGCGCGTCGTTCAGCGAGAAAACCATCCAAAGAATCTTGACCGTTTCGCGTAATACGCCGGATTATGTGCCGCTGCTGGCCAAGCGCGACGAAGCCCGTCCGTCTCATGGCTTAACGATGTTTTGGTGGGCCGATCATGCAACGCGCAAGGCGATTTTGACGCGGTTCGCCGTCACGCGAAATGTTTTGCAGGAAAGCTGCGGCGACTTATTTGCGCCGGCTGCCGCCGAAGGGTGGCAGGATGCAGCGGTTCGTAAGGCCATGCAGTTTATTGACCGCCGCCAGCGCAATCGCGTGGCCGCTGATCGCAGTAAATATGAAAACCTTGAAGCGGCGATTGAAGCGGCAGAGGTGATTGGCCTGACCCGCGAAATTGCGGAAGAAATCTCTTACATGGCCGGCATAAAACCGGCGACAGGCGCGCAAATCATGACCGACAAGACCGGCGAAGGTCTGGCAATCCTGTGTAAAGCCCCCGGCCTTGACCGCGAATATTTGCGCAAGTTTTGGGTCGCGCTTCGCCGGGAACCCGGCCCCGTCGGAGAGCCGAGTGAGGCGCTGCAAAACATTATCAATGTCTACGATTCAACATCGACGGACAAGGCGCAAACCGTACTGCGCTATTGGAACTGGTCGCTGACCTCTTCGCTTAATGTTGACGTATTGCAGCATATCAAAAACGGCGTAATTCCCAATCAGGACGAATTTGGCGCGGCTGCGGTTACGGCGGCGCTCGTCTTCGGACGCCGGCAGCGCTAAGGGCTGATTTACCCACACATTTTTGCTGATTTTACGCTCTAAGGCTTGGCGCGGGGACAGCGCTCGTCTATTCATCTTTCAGCGTGGCCAAGAGACCGCGCAATTGAGAGGGTGAGTATGGTTCGCTACGCGATAATTTTAGCACTTGTTATGCTGCTCTACTGGCTGACCCTGTCTTTCTACTTTGAGCCGTTAATTGTCGGCTTTGGGATTGCGTCCGTCTTGTTTGCGGTCGGTCTTTGCTACCGCATGCGAATTCTGGATTCGGAGACCGTGCCTTACATGCACACCATGACAACAATCGGCTATTTCGGATGGCTGTTTTTGGAAGTCGTAAAAGCCAATTTTGCCGTTGTAAAAGCCGTGCTGCGTCCGGACATGGAAATCAGCCCGACTTTACTGACCGTTCCGACGCCGCAAAAAACCGATATTGGCAAAACTATGTTTGCCAACTCCATCACACTGACGCCGGGCACAGTCAGTATGGATATCGATGATGACGGGATTTTGGTTCACGCTTTGCTGGCCGAAATGGCTGACCCCGATGATTTTGTTGAGATGGGGCAGCGCGCCGGTTTTTCCGTAAGTGAGGTGTCTTCCTGATGGCCGACGAATTTTTACTTAAAGTCTATGTCGCCGCCGCCGTCTTAATGATGGTGGGCATGGCGCTTTTGCTGGTCCGCCTCATTGCCGGTCCCGCGCTTTATGATCGCGCGCTCGCAGTTAACTCATTCGGCACGAAAGTCGTACTGTTTTTGTGTTTGTTTAGCCTGATGAACGGGCGTCAGGACGGCGTCGATATTGCTATCCTGTATGCGCTGATGAATTTCATCGCGACTGTGGCAATTTTAAAATTCTTCCGTTACCGCGGACTGACCGGCCCGATGACCTCGCTTCCGGGCTCTTCAAAATTTGATCGTTTGCGTGAAGCGCGCCGTCAAAAGGAGGCCTCTTAATGGCCGCAGATAACACACACAGCGCGCCTGCCAATCCTGTTGATATCCCTTGGGATGCCGTCCTCGAGTGGGGCCTTGCCTTAGCCTCGACCGGTTTGATTGTGTCCGGCGCCATTTTCGTCTTGGCCGGAGCGCTCGGCGTTTTGCGTATGCCGGACTTTTTCACGCGGATGCACGCGGCGGGCATGACCGACACGCTGGGCGCAGAGTTTATTTTGCTGGGCTTAATGCTGCAGGCCGGATTTTCGCAGATGACGTTAAAGCTCTTATTGGTAGCGTTTTTCTTATTTTTGACCAGTCCGACAGCGACGCATGCTATAGCCAATGCGGCCCTTAAATCCGGCCTGAAACCGCAGCTTGGCCCTTATAAAGCGCCCGAGCTTTCAGAGATTGAGGGTAAGACGCCAAGTGAGGGGGCACACTGATGCTGTCATTCATTTATGCGGCCGGCGGGCCGGCGACGATTTCGCCTCCGACGCTGATTATTGATATTGCGCTCATGGCCATGCTTGTCGTGGTCGCGTTTGCGATAGTGCGAATGCGCTCGCTGTTCGCCATTGTCATGCTGCAGGGCGTTTACAGCCTGATGTGCGCGGCGTGGTTTGTGACGCTGGACGCTGTTGACGTCGCCTTTACCGAAGCGGCTGTCGGCGCGGGCATCTCTACCGTTCTTATGCTCAGCGCCATGTTGCTGACAGATCGCCAATCGGCCCCGGTCGGCGCGAAAAAATCGCTCGGTCCGCTTCTGGTTTGCGTGCTGGCCGGCGCGGCGATGTTCTACGCCATTCCGGATATGCCGGCCTATGGTGATGCCAATTCACCCGCCAATACGGGTCCGGGTATGGAATATATGACGGCGGCTGTCACAGATGTGGAAATTCCCAATATCGTCACGGCCGTTCTGGCCAGCTATCGGGGTTATGATACTATGGCCGAAACCGTTGTGATTTTCATGGCCGGTCTGGGCGTGCTTTTGCTGCTCGGATTAAACGGCAATGCGGGCTTCTGGCAGGCCAAGGTTCAGGGACAGAACATTTTCTCGCTGACCGCGCCGCGCACCCGCATTCTGACATCCACCGAAGATAAGCCCGAAACGGAGCCTCCGGCGCCGGATGAAGCCGCGCCGCCGAAGCCCAAGCCGAAACGAAAACCGGCGGCCGCCAAAAAGCGTGCGGCCAAAAAGCCGGCGGCGAAAAAAACTGCCGCTAAAAAGCCTGCCGCGAAAAAAACCGGCGGGAAAGGGAGCGCGTCATGAATTCTCATTTGATTTTGCGCACAGTTTCAAAGTTTTTGATTCCGCTGATTGTTGTTTACGGACTCTATGTGCATTTCCACGGTGATTTCGGCCCCGGCGGCGGCTTTCAGGCCGGCGTTATTGTAGCGGCTGCTGTTGTGCTTTACGCGCTGATTTTTGGCATTGATGCCTGTAAAGTCGCGGTTCCGCCAAGCTGGATTCGCATTGGCATGACGGTCGGCGTCATGCTGTTTGCCGGCACCGGCGTTGTCACATGGCTGCTGGGTGGCGCGTTTTTTGATTATGACGTCTTAAAATATGATCCGGATCATCCGGCCGGGCAGCATTTAGGCATTATCTGCGTCGAGCTTGGCGTGCTGTTTACTGTGGCGACGGTCATGGTCGCGATTTTTTATGCCTTTGGCAGTCGCACGCCCGATATTTCAGACGAGGATTGGTAGATGCTGAGCCATATTGCAGAGCACTATAACTACGCCGTTGTTATCGTCTTGATGATGACCGGGCTTTATGTGGTTTTTGCGTCCGATAATATGATTAAAAAGCTGGTCGGGTTGTCCGTATTTCAGACATCCGTTTTCTTGCTTTATATCACAATCGGTAAAGTCAAAGGCGGCATTCCGCCAATTATCGACAGCCTGCATGGCGGCGGTCACGGCGATGACAATGCGCAAAATATAACGCAAGGTCTGCAAGCCGCTGCCGGCCCCGCGCAGGGCTCGAGCGGCGCGGCCTATGGCGGCGCAGATGTGCTTTATTCGAACCCGCTGCCTCACGTTTTAATCCTGACAGCGATTGTGGTCGGCGTGGCAACACTGGCCGTCGGCTTAGCATTGGTTGTGCGCATTCGCGAGGTTTACGGAACGATAGAAGAGGCGGAAATTGATAAGATCGATTACCGCTTCAACCTCGAAGGCGTAACGCCGGAAACGACAGAGGCGACGCCTGATGCTTAATTTTTTAAATCTCAGCCAAGCCTGGATTGCGGCCGAGGCTCCCGTCGCGATTGTCGTGCTGCCGCTTATCATCGGCGCGCTGTGCGCTTTGATTAATAAAGAGCGTATTGCCTGGCTTTTGGTCTTGCTCACTACGCTTATTTGTTCCGCCCTGTCCTTTGTCATTTTGCGCGAAGTTATGGCAAGCGGCACAATCAGCTACGGTTTAGGCGGATGGGATCCGCCGCTCGGGATTGAATATCGCGTTGACGGGCTGAACGCGCCTGTTCTGATGTTGATTTCCGTGATTGGCGTCATCTGCACGCTTTATGCTCTGCGCAGCGTCACAGCCGAAATTGAACCCAAGAAACGCGGGCCGTTTTATGGCGCGTTTATGATCAGCTTCGCCGGTCTTTTGGGCATGGTCGTGACCGGCGATGCGTTTAACGTTTTCGTCTTTCTCGAAGTCTCCTCAATCTCGACCTATGTGCTTGTTGCCATGGGCGCGAGCCGCGATCGCCGCGCGCTGACGGCAGCCTATAATTACCTTATTCTCGGCTCTATCGGCGCGACCTTCTTTGTCATCGGCGTCGGGTTTTTGTATATGCAAACCGGCACGCTCAACATGGCTGATATTGCACTGGCTCTGTCGGAAAGCGGAGAGAGCCGCGTCACCCAAGTCGCTTTTGCGTTTATCGTTGTCGGGCTGGGGCTTAAGCTGGCCATGTTCCCGCTGCATTTATGGCTGCCCGGCGCTTACGCTTACGCGCCAAGTTTTGTGACAGCGTTTTTGGCGGCCACCGCAACTAAAGCTGCGCTTTACCTGCTGCTGCGTTTTGTGTTTACAATTTTCGACCCGACGGCAGATTTTATTATTTCGGCCCTCACATGGCTGCTGGCCGTGCTGGGCGTCATCGGTATGTTTTTTGCCAGTTTCCAAGCTATTTTCCAAACGGATGCCCGCCGGCTCTTGGCGTTTTCTTCCGTGGCCCAAGTTGGCTACATGCTTTTGGGCGTGGGTATCGGCACGATGGCAGGCGTTACGGCCGGCTATGTGCACTTGCTGGGTCACGCCATGACCAAGGGCGCGCTGTTCTTATGCCTTGGCGCGATGTGGTATCAGTTTGGCGTGACGCGGATTTCCGATTTTAAAGGCTTGGGCAAAACCATGCCTTGGACCATGGGCGCGTTTACGGTTGCCGGCATATCGCTGATCGGCGTTCCCGGCACGGTCGGATTTGTGTCCAAATTTGCGCTTTTGACCGCAGCCGCTGACAAAGGCTGGTGGTGGGCCGTCGCAGCGATTGTCTTCACCAGTATTTTAGCGCTCGTCTATATCGGCCGCATGCTTGAAGCCGCGTGGCTGCAAGACCGTCCGCAGGTGGACGGCGTCGACGTCGCCACGCGCGAAGCGCCGGCCTCTATGCTGGTTGCTATGTGGGCGCTGGCTATTGCTTGCGTTGTCTTCGGCGTTAATGCGACTTGGCCGCTTGAGCTGGCGAATGACGCGGCGAGCGTCATTATGGGAGGCGCAGGCTAATGATGTTTTCTCCTGAAATTGCGCTGGCGTTATTGCTGATTATCCCGATGATGGCGGCGGTTTTAATTCCGCTGTTTGGGAAATCTCCGAATATCCGCGAGTCTGTTACTCTGATTGCGGGCGTGGCTCTTCTGGCTGTAGTTGTCCACTTGATTGTCTATGTCGGGCATGGCGGGCGGCCGGAGCTTGTCTTAGTGCCGTATCAAGGTCAGCTTGAAATTAAATTTGTCCTCGAGCCGCTGGGCGCAGTCTTTGCGGGCATTGCGAGCTCGCTCTGGATTATCAACTCGCTCTTTACTATCGGCTATATGCGCGGGAATAATGAGAAAAACCAAACCCGTTTTTATACTTGCGTCGCGATTGCCATTGCCGCAGCTATGGGCATTGCAGCCTCCGGAAATTTGGTAACGCTGTTCGTGTTTTATGAAATCCTGACCATTTCAACCTTCCCTCTGGTGACCCATAAGGGCGATGCCAAAGCGCGCAAGGGAGGCCGAATTTATATCGGTATTTTGATGGCGACGTCGCTGGGGCTGTTGCTGCCGGCCATTATCGGAACCTATTATTTCGCCGGCACAACGGACTTCATGGTTGGCGGCCTGTTTGAAGGCGCAATCAGCCCGGCAGTTGCCGGCATTCTGCTCTTCCTGTTTGCCTTCGGAATCGGCAAAGCGGCGCTTATGCCCATCCATCCGTGGTTGCCCAATGCCATGGTGGCCCCGACGCCGGTGTCGGCTCTGCTTCATGCGGTGGCCGTGGTGAAGGCCGGTGTGTTTACCATGCTCAAGGTCGTGCTCTATGTATTTGGCGCAGACCTTGTGCAGCAGACCGGCGCCGGGACCATGCTGGCCTATGTGGCGGCATTCTCTATTGTTGCGGCGTCAGTCATCGCGCTGCGTAAGGATAATTTAAAAGCCCGCCTGGCTTACTCCACAGTTTCGCAGCTCTCTTATATTACGCTGGGCGCTATGCTCGCCGCGCCGGCGGCGCTGATCGGCGGCGGGCTGCAAATTGTCATGCATGCCTGGGGCAAGATTACGCTGTTTATGTGCGCGGGCGCAATTTACACCGCCGCGCACCGGACCAATATTTCACAGCTGAACGGCTTGGGCCGCAAAATGCCGTGGGTGTTTGGGGCTTTCCTCGTCGGTTCGGCCTCAATTATCGGATTGCCGCCTCTGGGCGGGTCGTGGCCGAAATTTATGCTGATGGTCGGCTCACTCGACAGCGGCAAAGCGGTCTTGATGGGCGCTCTGATTTTATCGTCGTTGCTCAATGTTGCCTACTTAACGCCGGTGGCTATTCGCGGCTTCATGATGGCGCCGGATAACCCGGAAGAAGATGCAAAAATTGTCACCCCGATTTGGGTGGTCGTGCCGCCGGTGATTACGGCTGTCGGCGCTTTTGTCCTGTTTTTCTTTGCAGGCGATATAATTGATTATCTGATGCCGGTCTTGCCGCAGGGGACAGTGCTATGAGCGATGATGTGAAACTTAATGTCCAGAGCGGCAGCGGCGAAAACCATCCGCTGGCCAAACTCTTTATGTGGACGGATACGCCGGGCGCGAAAAAAAACTTCATTTGGATATCCGTGGCCGGCTTGATAATTACCGCCGCCCTCATGGTGATTTATCCCAATAAGCATCCTGCGCCGTGGGAAGTGGGCCCGATGAAACTTATCGCTTACGGCGTGATTGGCGGGTTTGCTTATACTTTTGTTGTTCTGTCGGCCAAGCCGCTTTTTAACATGCTGTCACGACCGGAAAACTATTACGGCGAGGGAGACGACCACGATGTTTGATCTTCTGCCGCATATCAATCCGGCCTTCGCGATTATTATCGCGGGCATTCTGTGTATTTTCAGCCCGTCGCATTTTGTGCGCAAAGCGCTGATGATTGCCGCGCCGATTATCGCCGGCATCATGATTTTCCAAACGTATGATCCGAACGACACGTTGCGCGGACAGTTCAATTTCGCCGGCATTGATTTCACAACGGTTCGCATAGACCGATTGTCGATGATTTGGGGCTATGTCTTCTGTCTGGCCGGGCTGATAAACGGTATTTTTGCGTTTCATGAAAAGTGCAAAATATCTGACAGCTGCGCACTGATTTACACCGGCGCAGGTCTTGGCGCTGTCTTTGCCGGTGACTTGATTACCCTGTTTATGTTCTGGGAATTGACCGCAGTCAGTTCTGTCTTTCTGGTCTGGCGCGGCGGGCCTGCGGCCTATGCTGCGGGCATGCGCTATTTAGGCTGGCATGTTTTGTCCGGGGTTCTCCTTCTGGCCGGCGCGATTATGTATGGGCGCTACGCGGGTAATTATGACTTTAATAATATCGGCCTCGACGTGCCGGGCGGCTGGATTATGCTTCTGGGTATCGGCATCAAAGCCGGCTTCCCGTTGCTGCATACCTGGATCCAAGACGCCTATCCGAAAGCGAGCGTTACGGGAACGGTTGTTCTGGCGACCTTCTCGACCAAGATGGCAATTTACGCATTGGCGCGAGGCTATGCCGGAACGGAAATCCTGATCTATATCGGCGTCATCATGACACTGTTCCCGGTCTTCTTTGCGGTGATTGAAAATGATTTGCGTAAAGTTTTGGCCTACAGCCTGAATAACCAGCTTGGTTTTATGGTGGTTGGCGTCGGTGTCGGCTCGGCCATGGCGCTGAACGGCGTGGCCGGACAAGTCGTGGTTCATATTATTTTTAAATCGCTCTTATTCATGTCCATGGGCGCAGTGCTGCACCGCATCGGTACGGCCAAGGCGAGCGAGCTGGGCGGCCTGTTCCGCTCTATGCCGATAACCGCAATCATGTGCCTGATCGGCGCGGCGTCGATTGCAGCCTTCCCGCTATTTGCGGCGTTTGTCACAAAGTCGATGATCATTGCGTCGGTGTTTGAAAACCACAATTACATTGTCTTCCTGCTTCTGCTGTTTGCATCAGCCGGGGTGATGGAGCACAGCGGCATCAAAGTACCGTTCTTTGCTTTCTTCTCCCACGACAGCGGACGGCGGGTGAAAGAAGCGCCGACCAATATGCTGCTGGCTATGGGCATTGCGGCTGCGTTCTGCTTGGTTTTGGCCTGGCCGTTCGGCGGTTATCAAATGCTGTTTGCGCTTATGCCCGAGCCTGAAGTCGCAATGGAGTACATCCCCTATACCGGCAATCATATCCTGACACAGTTGCAGCTCTTATTTGCCGCGATGTTTGCCTTTGCACTTTTGAAAAAACTCGGCGTCTATCCGGACGAGAAGCGCGCGCAGATTCTCGATATTGATTATCTGTGGCGCAAGCCGGGTCTGGCGATTGCTAAATGGTCCGACGGTATGATGACCCGTTACGAGGCCTACCAAACCCGGTTTGTCAAAAACACAGCCGGTAAAATCGGAACCCGGCTCTATCAGGTCTTCAGTCCTGCGGGCTCTTTCAGCGAAGACGCGCCGAGCGGTTTGGCAGCGTTGATGACGGCCGGCATTCTGGCCCTCGCCCTGTTCCTTGTTTACTTCATAAGATAGCGGCGTATGGCAAAATCAAATGAGCTCTTGAAATTGACGACGCAGATTGTTGTGGCTTTCACTTCAAACAATGCGGTTACCAAAGACGATCTGCCGGAGGTCATTGCCTCAACCTATAAGGCGCTGAAAGAGAGCGCCGACGGTCCGGCCCTTGATGATGCGCCCAAACCTGTGCCCGCCGTACCGGTTGAGGAGTCAATTTCGGAAGACTTCTTAATCTGTCTGGAAGACGGAAAGCCGTTCAAATCGCTCAAGCGTCATTTGCGCACAAAGTTTGACCTGACACCTGAGGCGTACCGCGAGAAATGGGGGCTGCCGCCGGATTATCCGATGGTCGCGCCGGGCTATGCCAAACAGCGGTCTGATCTTGCCAAACGCATGGGGCTGGGCAAGGGATAAGGGCTCCGCCGCAAACCGAATCGGTTGCGAAACTAAAACATCCTGTTTTCTTTATCTTTCAGCCGGATTTTCCTGCGGCTCGCTTGCGGGAAAAATATGGTTAATGAATATTAACCCTTAGACACAAATCAATGTCGGGGGATGTAATGATTTCGG
Source organism: uncultured Robiginitomaculum sp. (assembly GCA_938010385.1). Lineage (GTDB taxonomy): Bacteria > Pseudomonadota > Alphaproteobacteria > Caulobacterales > Maricaulaceae > Robiginitomaculum. Next base: position 891 of record CALLVD010000072.1, on the reverse strand, counting down.
GGAATGCCTTAAGACACCAAATGATCTTGCCTGAACAGCAGGCGATATTTGATTACTGGCGTTCGAAATGTCGCGGCGGGCGAATTCCGTCCCGCAGTGATATTGACCCGACAGAAATTGCCCTCTATCTGCCGACAGTCTCTCTGCTTGATATTGAAGGCAGTGCAGAGGCGCGGGCGTTTCGGTTTCGGCTGGCCGGCACAGGGCTCTACGATGTGTTTAGCCGCGAAATTACCGGCACAGTCCTGACGGATTTGCCCATGGGCAGCCGGCGCGCTTATTGGGACCGCGTTCTCAATCGCGTGGTTGACCGCGCGAAACCGTCGGCCGGAGCGATGCGCTCCGCAATAAGCGGTAAGACGCATATCGCGCAGTTCTGGGTGCGCCTTCCTTTGTCGGATGACGGGGAAAAAGTCTCAATGATCCTCGGTTTTGACAAATTTGTGAAGCTCTCAGATGTTGCGTCAGCGGAAGCTGAGTCATCCAAAATTCCTGCATAAAACAATACCTTAGCTGTGAGTTAACTTGGCATTAAGCAGCACAACCTATAGTGTATTAAAAATAAATATAGGAATTTAATGGGACTTATATACGTGTGTGACCCAATAGCTCCGCATTCTATGCAATTGCTTGCCATGCTTAACTCACATTTAACACATGTCCCATCACTATTCGCTTGCACGGCGGTAACTCGCTGTTGTTATATGCATTTTCTTTGGAGGGATTGATTCATGGCAGACCGCAAACAATTTGGACTTGCTTCACTAAAGTGGAGAGTGTTTGGGTTTAGTTATTCATCATCTCATATTTTATCGGACTTGTATACGCGCAGGCAGAGTGCCGCCTGACGGGATTGTAGAAGCCGTCGATATATTGACCGATTTCGGATAA
>CALLVD010000071.1 GCA_938010385.1 uncultured Robiginitomaculum sp. | reverse complement strand
TCGATGATAAGCTCTGCCTGCTCGCCCTTGCCGTGCTTGGCCCCGTCCAAATCGACAATGTGCATCCACTCGGCGCCGGCTTTGGCGTAGCCCTTGCCGACCTCGACCGGCGGGACGTCATAATCGGTGCGCTGATTAAAGTCGCCTTTGTAAAGGCGCACGCAGCCACCATCCATCAAATCTATGGCCGGAAAAATCATACGGAAACTTTCAAAAAATTACTCAGGATACGCGCCCCCGCGGCGGCGCTGCGCTCCGGGTGAAACTGGCATCCATATATATTGCCTTGGCGAACAATGGCAGAAAAATCGCCGCCATAATTACATTTAGCCAGAGTGCGCGCCGAGACAGGCGCAGCAAAGCTGTGGACGAAATAGGCGTAATCGCCGTCCTTAATCCCGTGCAGCAGCGGATCATCGGCCACGCCGGACAGCGTGTTCCATCCCATATGAGGAGACGGTAAATCACCGGTGTCCATCTCTTTGATCTCACCATCGACCATGCCCAGGCAGTCAATGCCGCCGGCCTCATCTGAGTGATCAAAAATCAGCTGCATGCCCAGGCATATGCCCATCACCGGCTGCGTTAAGTTTTGCAAAACCGGGATAAGCGAACGCTGCCGCAGCTCATTCATCGCGTAGGGCGCGCTGCCCACGCCCGGGATGAGCACGCGGTCCGCGCCGTAAATCGTATCGGCATCTTGCGTGATGACGTATTTCGCGCCCAGACGGTCAAACGCAAAACCGACGCTCGCCAGATTGGCGCAGCCTGTGTCTACAATAGCCAGCATCAGATAACGCCTTTCGTCGACGCGATGTCGTCGCCTTCGCGGGCAAAGGCCGGCTTGAGCGCCCGCGCCACGCCTTTAAACACGGCTTCGATCATGTGGTGGGTGTTTTCGCCTTCCACATCGATTTGAATAGCCGCGCCCATGGTCTGGGACAGGGACTCGAATACGTGCGGGCACATTTCCGCCGGGAACGTCCCGGCGTGATCTGTGGGGAAGACGCCTTTAAAGGTCATGGCCGGACGGCCTGACAGGTCCACGGCCACGCGAGCCTGCGTCTCGTCCATTGGCATGACAAAGCCAAACCGCCCCGCGCCGGCTTTATCGCCCAGCGCCTCTTTCAGCGCGGTGCCGAGCGCAAGCGCGCAGTCCTCTATCGTGTGGTGCGCGTCAATTTCCAAATCACCTTTACAGGCCATGACGAGCGATATGCCCGAGTGTTTGGCAAAGGCCTCTAACATGTGGTCATAAAACCCAATGCCGGTGTCGGCTTTGATCGGCGCGGCTTTATCCAAATTGACCCGCACGGAAATGTCGGTTTCCTTGGTCTTTCTGTGCATTTCGCCGATGCGGTCTTGCGGCGCGGCCGGTTGCGCGACGCCGAAAGCTTCGAGCGCAATGGTATTCTCGGCCGGCGAGCCGATAGAAATGCGTATGTGGCCGGTCGTGCTGCGGTAATCGCGGATTTTGACTTGGCGGCGATTTAGCTCAGCCATCAAAGCGTCGTCATTGATCACATCAATGAGCAGGAAGTTCGCCTTACTCGGCCACACTTTGGCAATGTATGGGCTGTTCTGAAGTTGAATAAACATACGCTCACGCTCCGCCAGCCATTCATCAAGGCGCGCGGCGTGGGTCGCCATAGCAGCAGGGGCGAGCGCGTTCAGGATGGCCTCCTCCACCGGCCGCGCTATCGGGTAGGGCGGCAGAACTTTCAGCATCAGGTTGATCACCGCCGGGTCGGCAATGGCCACGCCGCCGCGCACGCCGGCCAAGGCATAGGCTTTGGACAAGGTCCGCATGATCACCAAATTTCTATATTGCGCAATTTTGGGCGCGTAGCTCGGCCGGCCGGAAAATTCCTGATAAGCTTCGTCAACGCAGATAAGGGTGTCCGGCAAAGCCTTACAAAGCTGCTCGACCAAATCATCTTCGATAATGCCGCCGGTCGGATTGTTCGGCGTGCAAAGAAAGACGGCTTTTAAGTTTTTCGCGGCCTTGGCCGTCTCTAAAACAGCTGCGCTGTCCCATGTGTAATCCGCCCGCAGCGGCACATCGATAATGCCCGCGCCCTGTATCTGCGCGCAGGTTTTGTAATAGCCGAAAGTCGGGCTACAAATCAGGATGTTGTCGATGCCGTCTTCGCAAAACGTGCGCAGCAAGACTTCAATGCCCTCATCCGCGCCGCGTCCGACCATGACCTGATCGGCCGGAACGCCGTAAAGATCAGCCAAGCGCGCGCGCAGGGCAGGCGGCTGCTGCTCGGGATAGCGGTTATAACCGGCCGCGCCTTTGACCGGCGGGGGCGCGTAGGGGCTCTCATTGGCGTCCAAGTGTAGCGCGCCGGTTGCGCCGCCGCGGGCGCTGTAGGCGGTGAAATCCGCAATCGCCTTGCGGGCAATACTCATCGGGAATTTGGGGGAGAACTCAGTCATGCTTTGCTTTCCAATCTCAGCGAGACAGCGCGCCTGTGCGCTTCCAGCCCTTCCATATCGGCGAGTCGCTCAACCGTTGGGCCGAGCGCTTCGAGGCCGGCGCGGGTTAAGGTCTGCACGCTCATATAGGTCATAAAACTCTCAAGCGTCACGCCGGAATAAGCCCGCGCCGCGCCGTATGTCGGCAAGGTGTGGTTCGTGCCGGAGGCGTAATCACCGACGCTTTCCGGCGTCCACTGCCCGACGAAAACACTGCCCGCATTGCGGATGTCTTTGACCAATTCGGCCGCGTTTTGCGTTTGCAAAATTAAGTGCTCGGGCGCGTAGGCGTTTATAATGTCAAGCATGGCAGCGTCATCCGGCGCGATGAAGATGCGGCCGGATTTCAGGCTCTCGCGGGCTATCTCCACGCGCGGCAGCGTGGCGACTTGGCGCTCTATTTCCGTCAATAACTTATCGGCGTAAGCCTTTGATTTTACGACCGCAACCACCTGCGCGACCTTATCATGCTCGGCTTGGGAGAGTAGGTCCGAGGCGACGAAAACGGCGCTGGCGTCATCATCGGCGCAGACCATGGCTTCGCTCGGGCCGGCGGGTAAATCAATGGCCGGGCCGCCGGGCTGCTGCGCGGCGAGGGATTTGGCGGTGGCCACCCATGCATTGCCGGGGCCGAAGATTTT
>CALLVD010000070.1 GCA_938010385.1 uncultured Robiginitomaculum sp. | reverse complement strand
GCATTGGCTAAAAAACTTTTGTCATGTGTGGCCTCATAGGCGGCAATGAAAGCCTCAAACAAATGCATATGCGGGTTTTGACGGCGCGGGGTTGTCGCCGGGATGCCTTCGCGCCAGCCGCCGTTATCGGCCTTCAGTTCTGCATTCATAAAGCCGGTAATCTGCTCCAGCGTATTGCGGGCCTCGCCGTCATCAAAAGCGCGGAAGCGCCACGCGGAAGCCAGCACTAAAAACGCTTGGGCGTAGCTGTCGCGCCATCCGTCATGCAGGCTGTGATCGGGGTTTAAAAGATGCGCAATACCGGCGAAGTCAAAGCCGTGATCCGCTGCGCCCTGATAGCCTTTGGTCGTCAGATAATCCCAGCCATGATCCGAGACAGCTTTAGCGCCGTCCCACCATCCCAAATGAGCGGCGTGGGCAAATACATAAGTTTGGCGCGCCTGTACGCGAACCCGGCGCAGGCTGTCGGCAATCGGGCGCGTATCGGCGTAAAGGGTTTCCCAAAACCCGCCGGTCGGGTCGATGCCTTTTGTTCCCCAAAGCGGCAGAGCATAATCTTTACACCAATTAATCAGGCGCGAAGATTGAGCATCAAAAGAGGTGGAATCAGTCATATCAGGTCTTTGGGCTGCGTGTTAAAGAAGGTCTTTGCGACCTTTATCCTTTAAATGCACAACGATTTTCTTAACGTCCTGCGTCGCGTCTTTATGGGTGACTAAAACGCTGTCCTTTGTGGCGACAATAATCAGATCATTGACGCCGACCACGCCGACAAACGGGCCTTCAGAGCGCACATAGGTGTTCTCGCAATCGTGCATTTTAACGTCGCCGTCAAACACATCTTCTTCATTGGAATGGGTGTATTTATACTCGCTGATAGCGGCCCAAGAGCCGATATCATTCCAGCCTGCACGGACCGGATCAACCACGGCGGCGTGAACGGTATTTTCCATAATCGCAATATCAATCGGCTCAGATCGGATGACCTCGAAATGGTCTGCGCTAAGATAGTGGCAGATGCCTTTGGTCTTAGCATTGTCCAGAGCGGCTACGCTGTCTTTCAAAATATCATCGGCATGCTCGATATAATCATTAATCAGCGTCTGAACATTGAACAGGAAAATGCCGGCATTCCAGCTATACTCGCCGGTATCCAGATATTGCTTGGCGGTAAATTCATTGGGCTTTTCTTTAAAGCCCGCAATTTTAAAAACATTATCCGCAATTTTCTCGCCGCGGTGGATATAACCAAAGCCTGTGTCGGGGCCGGTCGCTTCAATGCCCAAAGTCATCAGATAGCCTTGTTCGGCAATCGGCGCGCCTTTGGATATGGCTTTCCAAAAGCCTTGCGGCTCAGAGATGTGGTGGTCGGCCGGCAGCAGCAGGATGAGCCCGTCTGGATCAATACGATTGACAAATTCGGCGGCAATCGCGCCGACGGCGGCGGTATTGCGGGCCATGGGTTCGAGAATAATTCCGGTTAGCTTAATATCGAGACTGTCGGCTTGCGCCTGAACAAGTCCTTCATGGCCGTTGGCGCAAATGACAATCGGCGCCGCGACATCGTTATCGCCGCACTCGCGCATGCGCAGCAAGGTTTCGGCAAACATGGTCTGATCTGACACCATGGCATGATATTGCTTGGGCGTTTTTTTACGCGACAGGGGCCAGAGCCGCGTGCCCGCGCCCCCGGACATGATGACGGGATAAATTTTAGCCATAGCCGGCTCCTGACAGTATTGATTTAGATTTTTTGGTCGTACGCGCCGATTTCAGAGAATTTGGCCAGACGGGCTTCAATCTCGCGGAACATGCCAATCTTGTTCTCCTCAGAGGTCGGGCTTTCCACCACGACAACCAGGTTCGGCGAGTTAGAACTGGCGCGAACCAATCCCCATGTTCCGTCCTCGAGACCGATACGAACGCCATTAACAGTGTTAAGCTCGATAATCTTTTGGCCGACAATCGTGCCGCCAGAGGCTGCAAAGTCTTTGTATTGCGCAATGACCTGATCGACCACGCCGTATTTGGTTTCATCCGCGCAGAACGGTGACATAGTCGGGCTGCCCCACGTTTCGGGAAGGTCGCGGCGCAGGTCGGCCATAGATTTGTCCGGGACCCGGTCAAGCATTTGCAAAATTGCAATGCCGGACAATATGCCGTCATCATAGCCGCGTCCGACGGGGCTGTTGAAGAAATAGTGGCCGGATTTCTCAAGCCCGGCCAGCGCGCCCAATTCCTGAGTGCGCGCTTTAATATAGCTGTGACCTGTCTTGTAGTAATCGGTTTTTGCGCCATTGGTCATCAAGACGGGGTCGGTGTTATAAAGACCGGTCGATTTCACATCGACAACAAATTGCGCGTCTTTGTGGATAGCGGACAAATCGCGGGCCAGCATGACGCCGACCTTATCGGCGAAAATCTCTTCGCCCTCATTATCGACAACGCCGCAGCGATCGCCGTCACCGTCAAATCCAAGGCCTACATCCGCGCCATGCTCTAAGACTGCGTCGCGCATAGCGTGAAGCATTTTCATGTCTTCAGGGTTGGGGTTATATTTCGGGAAGGTGAAATCCAGATCGCAATCCATCGGAATGACTTGCGCGCCAATGGCTTCCAAAACATGCGGCGCAAAGGCGCCGGCTGTGCCATTACCGCACGCGGCAACAACTTTAATCTGGTTTTTCAGCTTTATGCCTTTCGCCAGGTCATCCATATAAACCTGCCCGAAGCCTTGGACGAAATTATAGCGGCCGCCGGCGCGCGATTTACCCAGCCCGCCCAGCACAATCTCTTTTAAGCGGCTCATCTCATTCGGGCCGAATGTCAGCGGGCGGTTCACGCCCATCTTGACGCCGGTCCAGCCATTGGAGTTGTGACTCGCCGTGACCATAGCCACGCAGGCGCAATCTAATTCAAACTGCGCAAAATAGGCCATAGGGGAGAGCGCCATGCCGATATCGTGAACGTCAATGCCGGCGTCCATAAGCCCGACAATCAAAGCCTGCTTAATCGACAGGGAGTAGTGGCGAAAATCATGGCCGACCACAATTTTCGGATCGACGCCCAGTTCATGAATAAGTGTGCCAAGACCTTGGCCGAGCGCTTGGATACCATACAGGTTAATTTCGGACGGTTTTTCGCTGTCCGGGGTCCCGAACCACCACCGCGCATCATACTCACGAAACCCCGTCGGCTTGACCAAAGGATTGTTTTCAAACTCAATGGTATTGCGAACCAAGTCCGCAGTCGGCATCCGTGTCATAATAATCCCCCCGTTCATACCCCGGCAGTCTGCCAAGGCTCCTCCTGAACTTGCTGTGTCCTAGCGAATTAAGCGAAAATATCCAACAATTCATTACTGTTAGAGCTGTAATTATCGGGCGACCTATCATCATGTTTAACAGGCGGTAAAAATGCGACGACCCCGCCGGGAGGGGAGGCGGGGTCGTCTTCAATCAGCGGATGTCGGGTCCGGGGGGAGACCGTATCAACGCTGTTGATATCTACTTAAGCAGCATCAGCCTTTTTGGAAGGTTTCGACTGCGTTAATTTTTTGTCATTTGCGACAGCTTTGGTGCCAATCGCAATGGTGCGAGGCTTGAGCGCTTCGGGAATCTCGCGTTGCAGCTCTATCACCAGAAGGCCGTTTTTAAGGTCGGCCTGCGTCACCCGCACATGGTCTGCGAGTTGGAAACGGCGCTCAAATCCGCGTCCCGCAATGCCGCGATGGACATAGGTGCGTTCTGCATCATCAGCATCTTTTCGCCCTGTGACGGTCAGCACGTTTTGGTGCGTCTCAATCGACAGTTCAGTGTCGGCAAATCCAGCAACGGCCAATTCAATGCGGTAAGCATTCTCGTCAAACTGCTCAATATTATACGGCGGATAGCCGCCGGCGGTTTCCGCCTTGCTTGCCGCATCAATCATGCGGGCCATGCGGTCAAACCCGATAAAGCTGCGGGTCAGGGGTGTAAAATCATAGTCTCTCATATCATCATCCTTCATAGCGATGTTAACGTATCGACGCTCATCAAAGCCGGGTCGACATCGGCCAATCTGCGAGATTTCCATAAGGGCAAATCTGCGGATCGAAAGCCCGTTTCGGCGCTTCCACAAAGACAAATGGGAAATTGAAATACGGTTTCAAGGGGTCAAACTGACTCTTTACACGAGCCTAAAAAGACGATTAATTACAGTCACATAATAAATTTCACGGGTAAGGCTTTTCATGACAAAATTTTCATTTTCTAAATCTGCTTTTATGATCGGAGCGGCGGTCATGCTCGGCGCTTGCGGGGGGAAATCAGACGCCCCGTCGACATCGGACGCACCGGCGGTGAAACCTGTCAGCGCTCTGGAGGCGGCCATCGCGGCGCCCGCCCGCGGCAAGAAGGCTTTGCGCGACGCAGCCCGCAATCCGCTGGCCACGCTGGAGTTTTTTCGTATTGACCCGAATATGACCGTTTTGGAAATTTCGCCGGGCGGCGGCTATTACGCCGATATTTTGACGGAATATTTAGCAAGCGGCACGGGGTCTTATCTGGCGACAAGTTATCCGGAAACCGGAGCGCGGGCGGAACGCCGCGCGAAGGCCAATGCGGAATTTGCCGAGAAATACCCGAGCGCCACGCTTTATGAGTTTGGCGGCGAGGTAAAACTTCCTGAAAATATCGCCGACCGCGTTCTGACCTTCCGCAATACGCACAGCTGGATGCGCGGCGGCACGGCTGAAGATGCTTTTGCGCAGTTTTACGGCGCGCTGAAGCCCGGCGGCATGCTTGGCCTTGTGCAGCACAGATTGCCCGCTACAGCCGAGCAGGACCCGCGCGCGCCCACAGGCTATGTTCAGGAAGCTTATGTTAAAGCGCTGGCTAAAGACGCCGGCTTTGAATTTGTGGCCGCTTCTGAGGTGAACGCAAACCCGAAAGATACCGCCGATCACCCGTTCGGCGTCTGGACCTTGCCGCCGCGTCTGGCGCAGCCGGGCGAAGGCGATGATGCAAGCACCTATGACAAGGCGAAATATGAGGCCATCGGCGAGTCAGACCGCATGACGCTTTTGTTCAAAAAGCCCTGATTAGGTTTGCATTTCTATGCGCCGGCGACTTATAAGCTATGCAACTTTACACATAACGGAGACTGACTATGACCAATGATGATATTCAAGCCAAAATGCAGGAAGCTGTCACAAACGCCGGCGGCTTGGACAAATCTGTCAAATTTGATTTCGGTGATGACGGCCAAATTCATGCCTCCGGCGAAACGGTCACACAAAACGATGATGACGCGGATTGCACAATCAAAGTTTCAAAAGACGATTTCATTGCGCTGGCTTCCGGTAATCTGGACCCTATGATGGCGTTCATGTCCGGCAAGCTGAAAGTCGAAGGCGACATGTCAGTGGCTATGGGCCTGCAATCGCTTTTCTCAAGCATGTAATTCAGAACGCTCGGGCGCATCATGAATATTACGCCCGGCGAGGCTATAAAACTGGACGGGCTGCCTTTTCCGAAGGCGGCCCGTTTTTCATACCTGAAACACGGTGGGCTGCGCCTGCGCACGCTGATATTGGAAAGCGAGCGCCCGGAGCCGCGCGGCACGGTCATATTGGTGCCGGGCCGCACCGAATTTATCGAAAAATACTTTGAAACGGCCGAGGATTTTCGCCGCCGGGGCTTTGTTGTCCTGACCGTCGATCATCGCGGCCAAGGCCTGTCCGACCGGCTGACCGATGACCCGATTAAAAGCTGGGTGCGGGACTTTGATGACTATATCGATGATTTGCGCTTTGTTATAAATGCTCACGGCGCGGACTTGCCCCGGCCGCATGTTTTGGTCGGCCATTCCATGGGCGGCTGCATCGGGTTGCAGGGCCTTATCAAAGGCGTTTTGGATGCCGATATTGCCGTGTTTAACGCGCCCATGCTTCAAGTGTTCGGCCTTGAAACCCCGCCTATGCCGGAGCTGATTTCCATCCTGTCCATGCTCGGCCTGTCGCAGCGCCGCTTGCCCGGTCAGCCGCAAAAGGAAGGCGTGCCCATCCCGTTTAAAGGCAATAAGCTGACAAGCGATAAGGCGCGCTATATGCGCTGGCGATCTTATTTTGATAATGCGCCGCGCCTGCGGGTCGCCGGTCCGACCTATGGCTGGATACGCGCCGCCGTGCGCTCCATGAAGTTTGTCAATCGCAACGCTGCCAAGCTGAAAACACCGACGCTTATTGTGGCGACTTCTATGGACCCCATCGTCGTACCGTCCATAGTGCGCGATTTCGCCGTCAAAGCGCAGTGCGAGTTTTTGATGATAAAAGGCGCGCTGCATGAGACGTTTTTAGAAGTCGATGAGTACCGCCAAACCTTCTTTGACGCTTTTGATGCCTTTTGCGAGCGCCAAGCGGTTTAGCCCCTCGCGCCCTTGCGCATCGCCGCAGCTTCCTATATACGCGCGAGCTTCCCTACAAGGAAACCTCTATAGCCCCGATTGGCGGGGCTAAGTCCGCAGGCTAATTTGATAACCCTGTCGGCCAAAGACTACATATTGGAGTCTATCCTATGAGCGATGCTCAAATGAATCCGTCCACGGACGATTTCGCCTCAATGCTAGAGGCCTCCCTCGAATCTAACGCCATGAAAGAGAACTCGGTTGTTAAAGGCCGCGTGACCGCTATCGAAAAAGATATGGCGATTATTGACGTGGGCCTGAAAACCGAAGGCCGCGTGCCTTTGCGCGAATTTTACGTCCCCGGCGAAGGCATTACTGTCAAAGCCGGCGATGATGTCGACATCTTCTTAGAGCGTATTGAAAACGCCCTTGGCGACGCGATTCTGTCGCGCGACAAAGCCCGCCGTGAAGAGAGCTGGGTTAAGATGGAGAAGTTTTACGAAGGCGAAGAGCCTGTTACCGGCGCGATTGTCGGCCGCGTTAAAGGCGGCTTCACGGTCGACCTCGGCGGCATTAATGCCTTCTTGCCGGGCTCACAGGTTGATATCCGCCCTGTGCGTGACGTCGGTCCGCTGATGAACGAAGACCAACCTTTCATGATCCTGAAAATGGATCGCGCCCGCGGAAACATTGTTGTCTCCCGCCGCGCCGTTCTCGAAGAGAGCCGCGCCGAGCAGCGCGCTGAGCTGGTTAACCAGCTGGCCGAAGGCGAAACCCGCGAAGGTATTGTCAAAAATATCACAGACTACGGCGCGTTCGTTGATCTGGGCGGTATTGACGGCCTGCTGCATGTCACTGACATGTCTTGGCGCCGCGTCTCTCACCCAAGCCAAGTTCTGGCAGTCGGTGATACAGTTGCGGTTAAAATCGTTCGCATTAATCCTGAAACGCAGCGCATCAGCCTTGGCATGAAGCAGCTTCAGGAAGATCCGTGGGATGCTGTTGCCGCGAAATACCCTGTCGGCTCCCGCCTGTCCGGCGAAGTCACAAACATCGCTGACTACGGCGCGTTTGTGGAGCTGGAAGAAGGCGTTGAAGGTCTTGTCCACGTCTCTGAGATGTCTTGGACCAAGAAGAACGTCCATCCGGGCAAAATCGTTTCGACATCCGAAGTTGTTGAAGTGCAGGTTTTGGAAGTTGATTCCGAAAAGCGCCGCATCAGCCTCGGCATCAAGCAGGTTCAAAGCAATCCTTGGGACAGCTTTGCAGAGCAGTTCCCGGCCGGCACCGTCGTCAAAGGCGAAGTCCGCTCTATCACTGAGTTTGGTCTGTTTATCGGCCTGGACGGCGATATTGACGGCATGGCGCATTTGTCTGACCTGTCTTGGGACATGTCCGGTGAAGAGGCTCTGGCCACTTACACCAAAGGTGACACGGTCGAAGCCAAGATCCTGGAAGTTGATACCGACAAAGAGCGTATCTCTTTGGGCATCAAGCAGTTGATCAAAGACGGCCCATCCGGCGCCGGCGCTATGGTTTCGCGCAATGCGACTGTCACCTGCACGGTGACTGAAATCACAACAGGCGGTATTGAGGTCAAATACGGCGAAGAAGGCGCAGAAGCCAAAGCGTTCATCCGCAAGTCTGACCTGTCGCGTGAGCGTTCAGAGCAGCGTCCGGAGCGTTTCGCCGTCGGTGATAAAGTTGACGCCCGCGTCATCAAGCCGGCCGGTAAAGGCGGACAGGCTCAACTGTCCATCAAAGCGTTGGAAATCGCCGAAGAAAAAGAAGCCGTCGATCAGTATGGCTCCTCCGATTCAGGCGCGTC
>CALLVD010000069.1 GCA_938010385.1 uncultured Robiginitomaculum sp. | reverse complement strand
ACCGTGTCTTTCAGAAACGATGTGTGCTGGCGCGCGTCTTCGTCAAACAGATTGTTGACGGACAGTTTCAGGCTGTAATCAGCCTCGCCGCCCGACGGTCGCCATGTGGCAAACAGATTGGTCAGCGTATAGCTCTCCGTTGCGGTTTCAAACGCCGCCAAATCATCCGCCTCTGAGACGAATTCAACTTCGGCGCGGTAAGCAAAATCACCGATGCCCGCGTCAATACCGGCCAAGACAGAGAGCGGCGGAATACGCGGCAGATTTCCGCTGTCCGTTTCTGCGCTGACATATTCAATCAAGCCGTCAACGTCCACGTCAACAGCGCCGAATGTGCCGGCGTGATATTCGCCTTGCAGCTCAAAACCGGTAAATTGCGCATCCTCTGCGCCGTACTGAAACACGTCGAGCTCGTCTTCTTCTTCGCCGGTTTGGGTTTCAAAGATATAGTCGTTGTAATCCGTGTAGAACGCATTGGCGGTCAATTTGACCGGGCCGCTGCGATAGCGAATGGCGGCTTCAGCGCCGGTTGCGGTTTCAATATCCAGATCAGCATCACCGATTTCAAATTGTGACGTGGCCAAATGCGGACCGTTAGAGAACAGCTCTTCCGTAGTCGGCGCGCGTTCTGTCCTGAACACTGTACCGCCAATGCGTAGGGCGTCGCCGATATGGTAATCACCGCCGGCCGAGACAGAAATGCCCGTAAAATCGCGGCTGATGCCGGCGGTTTTATTTTCGTGATCCGTCTGCTCGACCCGCAAAGCGCCTTCCAAATGCAAATCGCCGAGCTGCGTTTCCTGAAACGTATAAATCCCGATTTGATCCGTCGTGCTTGGCGGGGTGAAAGCTTCCTCGCCGATAGCGGCAAAGTCACGATTGCGAATTTGCAAGCCGTAAGCCGCGCTGTAATCGCCCCGCTTGGCCGTCAAAAGCTCAGTGCGCACTTCATAGCCTTCATTGGTAAAGACTGTGCCGACTTCATCGCCTTCAAATTCCGTATGTTCATAATCGGCATAACCGGCAAAAACGCTGAGGCGGGAAAAGACGCCGTCCAAATCAATCGCTGCGTTCAAATCAAGGCGCGTTTGCTCCAGACCGATTGTGACGGTTTCCTCTTCTTCTTCGCCCTCCTCATCATGGTCTTCGTCTTCTTCGTCATGGCCCTCTTCTTCTTCATGACCGTGGCCGTGCCCGCCGGGGATGCCGTAATCGGATTCGAAATTATGGACTGCCACACCGATAAAGCCGCGATTGCCGACCCAAGACAGCCCGCCGGTTAAAGAGCGCGTTTCTGTTGCTGAGTTTTCAAGCGTGCCGAAAGCCTCGTCTTCGCCCTCTTCGTCATGGCCGTGTTCTTCGTCCTCATGGCCTTCTTCTTCATCCTCATCGTCGTGATGCTCTTCTTCTGCTTCAGCGGCGCGCAGGGCTGCGCTCTCCGCAAAGCCGGGAATGTCGTAATCATCGGTCTTTTTAAACGTGCCGTCCAAGTGCAGGACTAAGCTGCCGGTCGCGCCGCTCAGCAGCGTCGTGTCCAGCGCGCCCGCCATCTCTACGCCGGCGTCAACGCTTGACGCGCCGATACGAAACGCGCCGTCATATTTGCCGTCAGGCAAGGCGTCGGGAATGCGCCCGTCAATTACGTTGACAATCCCGCCGGAGCCGGAGGATCCGTAGCGCAGCAGCGACGCGCCGCGCAAAACTTCAATGCGCTCGGCTTGGGCGGGCTCGGCCGCCACGGCATGATCCGGCGAGGCGGAGCTGGCATCAATCGAGCCGATGCCGTTGGTCAGCACCCGTACCCGGTCGCCGCCTTGGCCGCGAATAATCGGACGGGACGCGCCGGCCCCGAAAAAGGTCGAACTGACGCCGGGTTCAGATTTCAGCGTCTCGCCGATCGTGCCGGCCAAGCGGTCATCCAGCTCTGCCCCGGTCAGGACAGACACGCCGGTAATGGCTTCATCAAGGCTGCGCCCCAATGGCGAGGCGGTGACAATAATTTCTTCAACAGGCTCTTCGGCAAAGGCGGGAAAAGCAGCGGACAGGAGCAAAGCAGACGCAAAGGCGCTGCGGGATAAATAAGGCATGGGTAATCTCTTTATAAAAACAGGTAAGGGTCGCCGGCGCGAAGGGCGCAAGCGTTAAAGTCAGTTTATAAAGAGCAAGACGGCGGCCCGCGTTTGGGCGGCGGACGCGGGGCATAGACCGTCAACGGTGCAGCTTTGAGCGCAGGCACGTAGGCCGGCGGCGTAAAAATCTGCACAGATTGCGTGAATAATACAGGCAAAGCCGGCAGCGCATCGGCGTCAGGCGCAACCAGGGCGACGGAGCAAACCTGCCCGCCATGCTCATGCGGATCATCCCCGTAAGCATAGCCATGGGCCACGCCGGCCGATTGCAAAGCAAACAGCGCAAAAGCGAGGGCCAATATAAATCGGCGTGATGTGGTCAGAAATGCCATTCGCGGATATTTATCACCCCCGCAAAACCCTGTCGAGTTATTTTATTACATTGAGAGTGAGCCTTGCAGTTGGAGCAAACCCCTACCCCGCCGCCCAAATCTCGGGCAGGCCGCGTTTTCGGGCGGCGTCGTCGAGGCCGTAGCCGATGAGGAATTTATCGGGCGCGGTGACGCCTATAAAATCGGCCGTTAGGGTGCGGCCGGGATAGGGTTTATCAGCAAACACACAGGTCGTAACCGTGGCCGCGCCGAGGGCCTCAATATGCGCTTTCGCAAAATCGAGGGTCGCGCCGCTGTCGAGGACATCGTCGACAATGAGGACATGCGCGCCGGTGACATCGCCCTCTATATCGGCGGTGACGCGCACGCGGCCTGAGCTTTGCCGCGCCTTGCCATAGCTGGACAGGCGAAAGGACAAGGTGATGGGGTCGATGCCGCGTTTATAAAGAGCGCGCAACAGATCGGACGCAAAGATCATCGCCCCGTCCATTAACACCGCGCAATGGGTTATGCCGGAAGCGTTTTGCGCGATATCATCGGCCAGACGGTCAACGGCCCGCGCAATGTCCTCAGCGCTGAAGACAGCTTGCATGTCAGCGGCGCGGGGCGAGCGCAGCGCGGTCAGAAGACGGTTTGGAATTACCGTCAGCAGCGCCCCCTAAATCACCGGAGGCATCACCGGAGTCAGCCGAGACGTCACCGGCAAAATTATATTTTAAACTGACCGCATCCACAGGCTGGTTCGGGTATTGCGTCGCGAAGCTGAGCGTTTCGCCCTTGCCAATCTTGTCGGCCGGCATTTCCACCTGCCACGCGGTCAAAACCTGCCCGGACGGATCATGGAGCGAAAGCTGAACAAGACGGGCATTTACGCCTTCGCGGCCGGGATTATGCACCTCGCCTTCAACAATCAGTGTCGGCGTGCCTTCAACCAAGGCCGAGCGGGTAATGACGCGCCCAAAAACCAAGCCGCCTTTGGCGACATTAACGCCGAACGCTTTGTAGAGCGTGGCCGATTGCGGGTAGGCCTCAACCACGTCCTGACGATAGACATACGCTGACAAGGCGGCGGCTGAGAGTATGGACAGCGTCACAAGCCACATGGCGCCGACGCTCATTAAGCGGCGCGCGGCGCGCTTTTGCTCTGTTTTTTGCCGCATCAGGCCGGCGGCGCTGGGCGGGGCAAAGTCTTCTGCCTCAGGCTCCGGCGTATTGACGGGATCAGCAACCGATCGCCCCTCAGTATTTTTTGCGCGGGGGCGCCGGTTTCGAACCGGTCGGGGCGTCGGGGCGGGCACTGCAGCCGCAACAGGCGCAGCGGGCCCGGCCGAGTCGACAAGGTCCGGCGCGGCTACATACCAAGTCGCAGAGCAACTCGCGCAGCGTACGGTCCGCCCGTTCGGGCCAATCGCCTCGGGTTTTGTCATATAACGCGTAGCGCAATCGGGACAGGTGAGTATCATAGCGGCTCTGATTCGTTTATATGTCGAGTGTGCCAATTCTAAAGCCAAAGTCCAGACCCGCGCCCCATCAAGATAGGAGCCGCAGTTTCGCAGCCTTGTCAGGCAGCAGCGCGCCGGCGGTATTTGCGGCAAAACTTGAGAATGTCAGCCTGCGTTACGGGCGCGGCGAAGAAATTTTGCGCGATGTCAATTTCGCCCTGCCGGCCGGATCTATGAGTTTTTTGACCGGCCCGTCGGGCGCCGGAAAATCGTCGCTGATGCGCCTGATGTATATGGCGCTCGCCCCGTCGCGCGGGCTGATATCACTGTTTGATCAGGACTTGGCGGTCGCCGCGCCGCCTTTGCAGCGGGCCATACGGCGGCGCATCGGCGTGGTGCTGCAAGACTTTTCCCTTATTGAGCATCTCAGCGTGTTTGAAAACGTAGCCCTGCCTTTGCGGGTCTCCGGCACGGCACGCTCGGTCTATACGCCGGACGTCATTGAGCTTTTGGACTGGGTCGGGCTGGGGCACCGGCTGCATGCCCGCCCGGCGACGCTGTCCGGAGGCGAGAAGCAGCGCGCCGCCATTGCCCGCGCCGTGATTGCCAAGCCGGACCTTTTGCTCGCCGATGAACCGACCGGCAATGTAGACCCGGCGATGGGGGCGCGCCTGATACGGCTGCTGACGGAAATGAACCGCATGGGCACGACGGTGTTAATCGCAACCCATGATCACGATCTGATTCCCGGCGGGGCGCGCACATTCTCTTTGAAGTCCGGCCATGTGGAGCAAATCGGATGAGCGCCGACATCACCATCGCCGCCAAGGCCGAGCCGATATTGCCGGCCGAAGTGCGCGCCGACCGGCCGCTTTTTATTGTGCTGGCGATCTTAGTCTTTTTGGCCTGCCTGTCTGCCATTGCCGCCAATGCGGGCTTTCGCGCAGCGGGCGGCTGGAACTCAGATTTATCGCGCAGCGCAACTGTTCAGATTATGTCCGGCGGCGAGGACGCGCAGTCGGCGGTGATTGATCTGGCCCTGCCCGTTGACGGCATTGAGGGCGCATCTGCCGTCTCGCGCGAGGCAGCCGAACAGCTCTTAAGGCCTTGGCTGGGAACAGTCAGCATTCCGCAAGACTTGCCCCTGCCTTTATTGGTCGATCTGGAGCTAACCGGCGACAGGCCTCGCGCCCTGAGCACGCTCAATGATGCAATCACAGAGGCCGGACTGGACGCCAAGATTGACGACCACCAACGCTGGAGCCGGGAGATTCGCCGCGCCGCCTCTGCCGTGCAGCTTGTCGGAACGCTGGGGCTGATATTGCTGATTGCCGCCACGGGCGCAGCCGCCGGTTTTGCGACGCAGTCCGGCATGGCCGCGCGTCACGCCATTATTGACGTGCTGCGCCAAGTCGGGGCGGGGCCAAGCTATATTGCGCGGCTGTTTGTTATTCGGTTCGGCAAGCTTGGCGCTTTGGCCGGACTGGCCGGGGCGGGGCTCGCCTTTATCGTCTCGGCGCTGTTTTGGCTGATGAGCGGACGCGGCAGCAATGCCCTGATGCCGAGCTTTACGCTGGATGGTACAGACTTTCTGATCCTGCTCCTCGCGCCGATTTTAACCGCCGTGATATGTGCCGCAGCCGCCGGCATGACGGCGAAACTGCATATTCAGCGGGAGACCGCACTGTGAGACGGCGCCGGGTCAAAGCAGACGGGCAGGCGCGGCCGGCGTCGAAAATACGCAATTTTGCCGGGTTTGTGCGATTTTTGCTGCTGCTCTGCCTTATCTTGCTTTTAGCCGGCTTTGCCGTTTTTGCCGTATCGACAGAAAACTCTTCGCCGCAAGACCCGCTGCCAAAGGCTGACGGGATTGTCATTCTGACCGGCGGCACCGGACGCATGCTGGCGGGCGGGCAACTTTTGCAGCGTAAGAAGGGCGAGCGCCTGCTGGCCAGCGGCGTAGCGACATCTGTATCCCAAAGCGACTTGATTGACCTTCTGGGAATAAGTGAGCAATCACTCGATTGTTGCGTCGATATTGATACGGCCGCCAAGGATACGCTTGGCAATGGGCGCGAGACGGCTATTTGGGCGTCCGCTCTGGGTTATGAGCATATTATTCTGGTGACATCAGATTATCACATGGCCCGCGCAAAGCTGGAAATTACGACAGCGACCGGCGGCATTCGAATCACCCCCTACCCTGTTGATTCTTATGTAGGTGATTCGCCCCTGACAGATACGCAGCGACTCGGCTTTTTGTGGCGTGAATATTTAAAGCTTTTGGCCGTCTGGGTGCGCGGCGCCGGCAATCGTAAAACTGCCGCGCCGCAGCCTGTGCCCGCCCCGGGCGACGTCATGCGCGAACAGCAAGAGCCGCCGACCATCACCGGACCCGCCCGGGCCGAGGAGCCGTAACATGCGTAAAATCATCATCATTCTCATCCTGATTATCGGGGCTTGGACGGCTTATTGGTTTGTCGCCAAGGGGGCGATTGCCAAGGGCGCTGCGCAGACAATTACTGATTATCGCGCGCAGGGCTATGCGATTGAGCACAGCCCGCTGAAATTTTCCGGCTATCCTTTGCGGTTTAAGACCGACGCCGGACCGCTGATGATAGAAACGCCGGACAGCCCACTCGGCAAGGCGGGGCTTAGGGCGCGCCTTGAAACCGCCAAGCTGTCTGCCGCGGCCTATGCGCCGGCCTCTTGGACCCTGACCCATTCCGGCGCGGCGCAATTTGACATGCCCATAGCGGGCGCGCGATGGATTTTTGACACGAAATCCGAGAGCGCGGACATAAACGCTAAGACGCGCCTGAGCGGAGAGCTCGCCAAGCTCGACATTATTGCGCGCGGCGTCAGTGTGACGTCCACAGGCGCGGACGCGCCGCCGGTGAAATCGCTCGGGGCTCTGGATTATGCGTTCACCCAAAAAGGCAAAACGGCCTCCTATGACTTAACGGCAGACGCCGTGACCTTGGCAGCGGGCGCGACAGGAAGGCTCGGGCAAGCTTTGGGCGAGGAGATTGAGCGGATTTCGGGCGTCTTATCGGTGACAGATTACGGCTCGGCAACCCCCGGCTATAGCAGCGAGCGTTTTAACGTGCTGTGGGGCAAGGCGGATTTAGGCGGCGGATTTAATCTGTCGCGCAGCCCCGCCGGCCTGTCAGGAAAAATTGCGCTGAATGTCAACAATGAGCAAACGCTCATATCCGAGCTGACCCGCAAAGGCATCTTATCATCAGGCGAGGCCATGATTGCCGGCCTGATGATCGGCAATCTTCCAAAGGCCGAGGACGGGCGGCGGCAGATGAGCCTGACGGTGACAAACAATGTCGTCTCGCTCGGGCCGATAAAACTCGGGCGGCTCCCGTTTTAACCGGACAGCCGCGCCGGCGCGCATTAGTTTACGAAAAATCCAAATCATAAAGAGACAACAGATATGGCAGAGCAAATTTTCCCTGAAGGCACATTAATGAAAGGCAAGCGCGGGCTTGTCATGGGGGTGGCGAATAAAAACTCCATCGCTTGGGCCATTGCGCGCCAACTGGCCGCCCAAGGCGCGGAAATCGCCTTCACCTATCAGGGCGATAACCTGCTGCGCCGGGTAAAGCCGCTGGCGCAATCCATCATGCCGGAAGGCTCTGACGCCGAGCCGATCCTGTGCGATTGCGACGTGACCAATGACGCGCAGATGGAAGCCACCTTCCAAACGCTGAAAGATGAATGGGGCGAGATTGATTTTCTGGTCCACGCCATCGCCTTTGCCGGCAAAGACCAGCTGGCCGGAAGCTTTGTTGAAAACACCACGCGCGACGGGTTTAAATCCGCCATGGATATCTCCGCCTACAGCTTTGTCGATGCCGCGCGCCGCGCCTCGCACATCATGAAAGACGGCGGCTCTATGGTCACGCTTACCTATCTGGGATCAGAGCGGGTCATCCCGAACTATAACGTCATGGGCGTGGCCAAAGCGGCGCTGGAAGCGTGCACCCGCTATCTGGCCGCTGATCTGGGCCCGCGCGGCATTCGCGTTAATGCCATTTCCGCCGGCCCGATTAAGACGCTTGCGGCGGCCGGTATCGGCTCCGGCCGGCATATGTTCCGGTTTAACAAGGCGGCTTCCGCCCTGCGCGATAACACAGACTCGGCCGGCGTCGCCGGTGCAGCCCTTTATATGCTGTCCGATCTCGGCCTGTCCTGCACCGGCGAAACCCATCACGTTGACGGCGGCTTCCACGCCATCGGCATGCCGGCCGAAGACGCCATGGACGAGGCCAGCGGGCGGGAATAACGCGCAGAACAGTTTTAAAAGAAAAGTCCTTCGCCCCGCGCGGAGGGCTTTTTTCGTTACACCGCGACGCCGTCGCTTGGCTCTATTTTATCTTTTTTCTTCAGCTGCGCAGCCGCCAGCTCCGCTTCGGCTTGGGCAACAAACGCTTCGATGTCTTCGCCGCGCACGCGCGGGTCGACGGCGCGGCGCATTTCGCGGACAAATTCATTACGCAACTTGCGGATTTTCGTCGCCGCTTTTTTGCGCTTGTCCGCGTCTTTGGCATCCAGCCCGTCCAGCGTGTGATAGCTGTAAAGCACGGTTTCGAGCGCAGACAACTCCCGCTCCGGCCCGTTTAAAAAAGAATTATCCTCAGGCGACGGAATGGCCAGATTGGGAAAAAGCCATTTGCCCCGGTTCAGCAGTCCGCGCAGCGCGCCGACTGTTTGGGCCCGGAGCACCAAATAATCATTGGAAATCATATGTGTCGGGTCGATTGTGCAGAGCTGCTGCGCCATAGCCATTTTATCGACAACGCCCCGCCCCCAGTTGCGCACATCATCTTTGAAAGTTTCTTCCGTATGGAAGGCGAGAATTTTTTCCTGCTTTTTTGTCTCCGCAATTTGGCGCGCCGTTTCGGCCGCTGTGCGCCGCTGTGACAGCACGCCGAACACCAGCTGGATCACCATGGCGAGCAAGGACACGAGCATTGAGAAAAATGAAATCGGTTCGATATTTTCAAACATTTTGCGGCCTCTTTTTTAAACTTGCAGCGCTTCAAAATCTTCGGGAGCCAAATTAGCCGCCGCGAAATACACCATATCCAGCAGAACTGCCGGTCGCCCGACGCCAACCAGATTGGATATGGTCGCCAAATAATCTGCGTTTGCGCGGCTGATACGCACCGTAGTCCTGCGCGACGGGGCAAAGCGGGACTCAGAAAACCAGGCACTGACATCAGAGCTGTGCGCTTCGCTGCGAATATGATCGAGCGTGCGGTCAATCACTTTGGAACGCGCCTTGGTTTTCAGGCGCTTGCCCATATCGGTAATCAGCGCTTCGGCTCCGGGCTCGATGAGCATTTCTATCGTGGCTGTGTCGGTCATGGGCGCGACTGTGGAAAATTATGGTTAGCAAAGGGTGAATGAAACACCCTTTTGAAAGCGATTTCTCCCATGATTTTTCGGGCGTTAACGGCGGGTAAACAGCTGCCCTGTTTTGAAAGATAAAAGGTCTTTCAAACCGCTTCACTCACGCCGCGCATTTAAGGTTAATCAAATCTTTATAACCGGCTTTAAATGAAAGACATTAGAGCCATAACGCCTAAGCCCGCTTACGAAACGCCCGGCGAACCGCAATCGCCAAGACCCACGCGGCGAGCAAGACATAGCTGAGCGCGGGGCGGCCTGAGCTGAGGATAGCGTGGGCAAAGGTCAGCGCGGCCGCGAGATAAACGCTGCGGTGCAGCGCGCCCCACCGCGCGCCCATGGCTTTGACCGCGCGATTATGACTGGTCATCGCCAGCGGTACAAACAAAGCCAGCGCGAGCCAACCCAAGAGCAGGTCCGGCCTCTGGCCTTCGCTTATAACGCGCCCGAGGGGGATTTTGCGCCACAGATAAATTCCGGTGTGCAGCGCCGCATAGCCAAAACTCGCCACGCCCAAAGCGCGGCGGTGATAAACGGCAAATTTTGTCAATGGAGATCTTGGCAGCCCCCGGCGCAGCGCGGTGACGCAGAGCGCAGCGACCAAGAAGCCGGCGCTCCACAAACCGGTTTCATGAACGGCGCCGCCATAAGTGATAATGTCAGCACTGTAACGCCCCATAATCCAAACCGCAGGCAGCGCCATGACGGCCCATGCGCTGTATTTGCCTGCCCGTGATTTATAAACTGCTGCCATGCAAGATCGCCCGTGCAAATTGGTTTGCGTAAAGCTTGCCGCGCGCCTATCGTGCGCGCAACGAAAAACGTCACGGAGACCGATAATGTTTAAGCCCCTCATGATAAGCGCCGCAATCGCTGCCGCAACTGCCCTGTCCGCCTGTGACAGCGCGCCCGCCGCTAATGACGCGCCGACGGCCAAGCCGGTCGCCGCGGCGAAATCTCTGATTAACATTAACACGGTCGACGCCTATCAGTTGGCCGGCGTCGAAGTATTGACCGACGACATGCAGGATTCCCTGCTGCAAAATCGTCCCTTCACCACGCCGCGCGATCTGCACGCCGTGGTCAGCGAGCAAGCCGACGCGCCGCTGCAAATCCTGATTTACAAAGAGCTGTTTGTGCCGCTGGACGCCAATACGGCGGATGAGGAAGACATCAAGCTCGTACCCAGTGTATTGGACGCGAAAAAACTGGCCCACGAAGTCGATGAATATCGCCCCTATGCCGACATGAAGCAGTTTAAACGTGAGCTGGGAAAATATATGGGCCCGTCAGATATTGAGGCGCTCAGCCAATATTTCTACGTCGATTAGGACAAGCGATGCGGCCGGGCCCCGTCGCGCCCCGCCTTATTGCGCAAGGGCGAAATCCGGCTGAATCAAGTGCCAAGCGGCGCCGGTCTTTATCAACAGCCCCTGTTTTTGCAACTCGCTGATGGCGCGCGAGGCACTTTCGCGCGACAGATTCCAGCGCGTCGCCAGCTCCGTGACGGATTCAGGCGCGTCGATAATAAAGCGCTCTGAATTGCCGGCATCCTGCACGCCGCGCCGCACAAGATCATTATAGACCCGCCGCGTCGCGGGCAAAGACAGGCGCTCAAAAATTTGCCGCGAGGTCTGCTCAATCCGTGTGGCGAGCATACGGGTCATAAAGATTGCAAATTTCGGATTGGTCTCCATCAGCTCAAACAGCTTGGTGGCGCTGATATCTTGAGTCTCGCAGTCAGTGACCGCAACGACGTTTGAAGTGCGCCGCTCGCCGATAAGCGGGGCCAGCTCCCCGAACAGCTCGCCGGGCGGCAGTTCGGCCAGAAATATCTCATGACCGCCAATGGAATTGCGCACAACTTTGGCCTCACCTTTAATCAGGCAAAATGTGTGATTGCCGTCCTCGCTTTGCCAAATCATGGTCTCGCCGGCGCAGAATGTTCGCGACGTCATCGCCGCATCAAAACGCGCGGCAAAGTCCGGATGGGCGGCTTTAAACGCTAAGAAATCATTGCTGTGCGGTGTTTGGGGCATAGGTCTTTACACCGCGCAAGCCGTGATATGGCAAGGCAAAACTGCCCCGTAATTGCTGTATTTAGCCCTTACAATACCTTCAGCCCGCGTTAATGTAAGATTTGTTAATGAAATACTATCGATTTAAGCGCGCTGAATAAGGGGCCATTATGTCACGACGATTAATTACCGCCTTGCTGCTTGGCTCTGCACTTATGTCCGGAGCCTGCGCAACCACGGCCAAAGGCGCGAAAACGTCCTCTCTGGGCAATGATTACGCCGCGCAGACTTACCGGTCCGAGGCGCCGCTCGGCACAACGCTCGCTGTTGTGCGCTATCCCGCTTTTGTCGACCCGGATGCGCGCGATTTGTATCATGAGGCGTTTAAAAACACGCCGATTGACGGCGCGCTCAGCCGCAAAAGCGGTATGGAAAGCGAGGCGCTGGCCGACAGCGTGATTTTAAAATCCAACTATTTCGCGCTGTCTTTGTTCAAAGAATTGGCCGCGAAACTGCCGGAGCATTCCGTGCTGCTCTCGCCCCATACCATCAAAAAAGGCGCAGACGGAAAGCTGTATTCCGAACCCATGACGCAGGCGGAAAGCCTGCCGTCTGTCGTGACCGTCGATTTCGCCGCTTATACATTCCCGGATGCCAATAAAATGATGGGCAAGGAGCCGCTGACTTTCGGCGATCTGATCACGCCTTTAGTGACTGTCAAGACCGACCCGCGCGCCGCCGCGCCGACCCAAGGCGTATTGCTGGCCTCAACGCCGCTGATTAAGCACGCCGCCGGCAACGGAAAAGACAGCAGCGAAGCGGTTCGCGACGCGCTGCAAACCGGCCGCCTGACTGCGCGCCAATCGGATCTGGATTTCATTGCGCATCTTAACCGGGACACGGCCGTAACTGTCGCGCAAAAGCCGCTGGCAGATCGCAGTAACAGTGACGCCGTGCGGTTTTATCCGGTGGAGAAGATTAAGCTGAACGCTAGCGCGCTGAAAATGCTGACGTCCAAGAGCGCGCAGGCTAACGCCGCCGCCATTGACCCGGTCTCGGATGTGTTTTCCAAGCCGATGGCCAACCAAATCGTCGGCATTATTAACCGCACGGACGCGGATAAGGCCGCCATGGTCGGGCGCGCCGCCGCGATTGCGCAATTTGATGAAAGTCTGGCCGCGCTGACTTTGGTCGGCTCGGATGACCCGTCCTATCTGGCGCGGGTGCGCTATGCTGAACGCTTGCTGGAGGCGGAGAAAAATTATCTGTCCGTCCAATCGCTGCGCCTGTTTGACGGCGTGCATAACGGCGAAATGGGCGCGCAAGTGCGCGATATGCTTAAGGCCGAATATGAGCTTTTGGAAAAGCGGCGCGAGCTGGCCCGCAAGCAAAATACGGCGACCGCCTTGGCTGTACTGGGCGCCATAGGCACCGGCGTCGCGATTGCCAATTCGGGCGGCGGCGGCGGATCGGATTGCCGTAACGCGCGATCGCAGCAGGAGTATAATAATTGCCTGCGCCGCGAGCGCCAAAGGCAGCAGCGCAATAATCAGATTAACCGCATCGCCATTGACGGGCTGATTGCCGGCACAGTCTACGCCGCGCAAACCGCTTACGGCGCGTCGCAGCTGTCAAAATCCGTCGGGACGAATTACTTAACCTCTGTTGTCCCGGCCCTTGAAGAGCAAGTGTCGGTTCAAGTCAATTTGATCGACAGTAACGAGACCATCACCGCTATTCGGTTTGAAGATTTAAAAGCCAAATTAAATGAGCTTTATTCCAAAAATCAGCGCGCGCTCGATGTGGCGGCGACAAGCTGTGCCTATGCTCATACAGGGACGGGCAAGACCGGCTCTTGGCTGGGCGAATGCAGCGGCGGCCTGGCGCAAGGCTCCGGCGTGGGCGTGCTTGAAAATGCGGACGGCACCGCAGTGGAGTATTATGGCTACGCCGCAAACGGACAGCCGAGCGGCCCGGGCTATATGATTACCCACACGCCGGCCGGCAGCACCGCCATGGAAGGCAATTTTACGGCCGGGCGCGCAGACGGCGTTATGACAGTTTACAAAGGCGGACAAGCGCCGCGTACGCGCCGCTACGCTGCCGGCAATGACGCCGGCGCAGCGTCAGGATTGGCCGTCAGCACGCCGTTCAACAAAGTCGCAGGAGCTATGAACTGATGCGTAAAACAGCAAAATTATGGCTCGGCGCCGCCGCGCTTCTGTTTACGCCGCCCGTCTTTGCGGATGGCGAAACGGCTGTGGCCTATGACGGGCAGGATTACTGCATCACCGTTATCGGCAGCTTGCCGGGCGGGGACGATGAAACCCGTTATCAGTTTTATAAGCTCGTCAGCGATTTGGGCGCTGATGCGCCGGAAGACTTCAGAGCCGCGCTGAGCCGTTACGGCGAGAACCCGCCTGCGCCGGATACGCCGCTTTTGGATGTGATTGACATCATTGCCAATCCGGTCATTCGCCAAGCCGCGCCGGAAATCACGGTCGCCAATATGGGCCATTTGATTGAATTTAACGCGAGGTGCCAAGACGCGGTTCAGGGCCAAATTCTCAGCCTGACGACCTATGACTCCACACTGTTCTTAAGTGACGAAGTCATCGCCGAAGATGCGCTGTATCTGCGCCAGATTTTATCGGAAAGTCTGGACCGTCTCGGCGCGTCCGATGACCCTGTTCACGGGGCGGCCGCGCGGGCTTATTCACGATCACTGGTCACCACACGCGACGCCGTGGAATACGCGGCGTTCGAGTCCGAGATTGATGAGCTGGAAGCGATTTTCATGACCGATCTTGACGGACGCCTTGCGCGCTCTAACGACATCATTAATGAAGAGGCTGACCGCTCTGTTTTGGATGACGCGGTGACCTTGGCCGAGGACATGAATGAAGACGCGGAAGAAAAGCAAAAGCAGCGCGATATCGAAACCCTGTTTCGCATTCTCGGCGGACGGTAAAGGCCGGCTTTAAGTGAAATCCCGGCGGCGCAGCATATCGGTTTTCTCTATCTCCGCGCTCGATTTATTCGCAGCCGCGCTGGGCGCGTTTATCTTAATCGTGCTGGTCCTGTTTCCTTACTACAAACTCGGCGGGACAGACGTGTCCATGGAAGAGCTGGAAGATCTGGTGCAAAAACGGCGCATGGCTGCCGCGACCACGCAAACAGAAATGGCGCAAATTCGCGCGATTCAAGCCGACATTTGGCTGATGGATAAGCAATACAAATCGACCCAAGACAACATGTCGACCATTGAAGCAAAAATCCGCGAGGTTTTAAAACAAACCTCTGACATTCAAATCCCCGACCCGCCGCCGGTCCCCAAGCCGGACCCGAAGCCCGAGCCCACACCGGTGGTCGAGCCGCCTCGATCTGTCGGACGCGGCGTCGAGTTTTCTATTTTAGGCCTGTCCACAAGCCGTAAAGACATTGCCATCGTCGTCGACATGTCCGGCTCTATGCGCGCGCACAGCGCTAATGTGACCGAAGCGCTGAATGAAATTGTCGCGCAGATGAAGCCGGACAACCGGTTTGTCATCATCGGCTATCGCGGCGGGCCGACCTATGACACCTATCCCTCCGGCAGCCGTATGGCGAACGCGGACGCCGCCACAATTCGCGGGGCGCAAAACTTTATCGCGGGCCTGCCGTCAAGGTTTGGCGGCGGCACGCCGACCCAAAACGCGATGATCAAGGCGCTTAACCTGCGCCCGCAGGCTGTCATCCTAATTTCTGACGGACAGCCGGATGACGGCGCGCCGACAACGATTGTGCGTAACGTCACCAACCGCAATCGCGGCCGGGCCGAAATTCATACGGTCGCCATCGGGCGCTACACGGATGACAAAAACCTGACCCTGTTTTTACAGGCCATGGCCGAAGCTAATCGCGGGGATTTTGTAGGGCGCGCGCGATGAAGAACAGGCCCGACAGAAATATTGAAATCTTCTCGCTCTCCGCGATTGATCTGTTCGCGGCG
The DNA here is from genome assembly GCA_938010385.1 of uncultured Robiginitomaculum sp. Classification (GTDB taxonomy): domain Bacteria; phylum Pseudomonadota; class Alphaproteobacteria; order Caulobacterales; family Maricaulaceae; genus Robiginitomaculum. The sequence continues at coordinate 23,974 of CALLVD010000069.1, read as the reverse complement.
GCCATGGGCGCGTTTGCCCTGCTCGCGATTATCCTGCTGCCTTATTATCAAAATGAAGTGCGTGAAAACACGCCGGATAATGCTCTGGCCGATTTGGCCCGCGCCGCCCAAGACAGCGCCGTAGAATCGGAGATAAAGAAAAAAGCACTGGAGAAAAAACGCGCCGCCGCCGCCCGCAATGTCTCCGATATCAAATCCGAAGAGACCAAACTTTTAGCGCAACTCAAAGCCGCCGAAGCCGCTTTGAAAGAAAAAATCGCCGCCGCGCAGCCGGTTGCTGCGCCGGTCCCGGAGCCCGTGGCCGATAAGCCGGCCCCGGCGAAAAAAAAATCGATTGTCAGCTTTCGTTTTTTGGGCATGAAAACAACCAAGGACGATATTGTTATCGCCATGGATTTAAACCGCTGTTTGGGCGGGCATGAACCGTCCGTGCAAAAAGCCGTCAGCCGCATTATCGAAAGCCTGCAAGATAATCATGCCTTAAAAATTGTCGGCTTTCAGCAAACTGACAGCGGCCCGCGCACCCGCGTCTGGCCGGCCGGCGGGAGCCTGCGCCGCATTAATGCCGGCGCGCGCAGCGAGGCGGAAGGGTTTGCGCAAAACCTGACCCGGCAGTTTGGCGGAAGCGCGTCCATGCTCGACGCTTTTGAAAAAATGCTGGCGGGCCCGGGCGAAGCCATATTCCTTGTCAGTGACGGCCTGCCCAATCCGCGCGTCAATAACGGGCTTAATCCCCAAGCGCTGGCGCGGCGCATAACGCAGATGAATGGCGGGCGCAAAGAAATCCATGCCGTTGTCGTCGGCAATTATTTTGATTACGAAGGCACGGTGCAGTTTATGGAAACGTTGGCGGCCGGGAATAACGGACAATTTATGGCGCTTGCATCGCCGGATGAAGGCGTGTGCGATTAGCGCCGCCCCTAAACAGGAAAGCTTGGAGAAGTAAGATTATGAAATCAGGAAGTTTTGTACGCCGTCTGTTTGTCTTCATGCTCGCCTTGGTCGCGGCAATTGTTGCCATCGGGATTATTCGGGTTACAGCCCCGCCCATGATGCAGGAAATCCTGCTGGATGCGGACGCGAGTTTTTGGCCGTTCACGGTGCAAAATATTATGTGGGTCGCCCTGTTTATCGGGTTCGGCGAGCTGTTTTTACGCTGGAGCGCCGCCGCGGATGAGCAAAGCCAGCTGAAGCGCGGCTATCTGCCCACGGAAAATCAATCTCTGGACCTGCCCATGCTGGGCAAGATTAAAGACAGCATCACGTCTCGCCGGTTTGGCAAAGAGGCGTTTCTGCCGCGCATGATTACCCGCACGATTGATCAATATTCGATGAGCGGCAAAGAAGACCAAGCCATCAGCGTGCTGAACTCCTCGCTGGAGCTTTACATGCACGAAATTGATTTGCGCTATTCCATCCTGCGCTATCTGACGTGGCTTATCCCGTCGCTGGGCTTTATCGGAACCGTGATGGGCATTATGTTTGCCCTGCAGTATGCCGGCATTCCCGCCAATGCCGAGGTCGATGACTTTCTGTATCAAGTCACGTCGCGCTTGGGCGTGGCGTTCACCACCACCTTGGTCGCGCTGGTTATGTCCGCCGTCTTGGTCTTGATTCAATCGCTTGTACAATCCAAAGAAGAACGCGCCTTAAACGAGGCAGGGCAATATTGCCTTGATAATTTAATCCTGCGCCTTGGCAATGGCAGCCCACAAAAAGAGACAGCATAATGAATGACGATTGGCAGCCGCCGGCCCCTGAGAACAATTACGATGTGCGCGCCGAGCAAGCGCCGATTTTGCGCTGGCTTATCGGCGCAGTCTTTCTGGGCGCGATTGTGCTGGGCGCGCTTTGGCTTTTTTCCAAAGTCATTTTGCCGAGCGATTTACCGGTTAATGAAAAACTGAAAGTCGACAATAAGACCGAAGCCCCCGCCGAGCCCGTCGTCAAAAAATCATCCGACGATGAAGCGTGGGTGCGCGCGCTCGAAAAAGATACGCTGGAAGGCTACCGCGAATATCTGGCCGCCTTCCCGGACGGCAAGCACAAAGACGACGCGCAGGCCGAAATTGATGCCTATGACAATAAAGCCTGGGCCACGGCAGAGCAGCGCAATACGATTGCGGGTTATGAAGACTATCTGGAGGCCTGGCCCGAAGGCTTGCATGCAAGCAAGGCCAAGGAACGCATTGCGCAAATGAAAGCCGCTGCCGAGGCGCGCCGCAAAGACGCCGCAGAGCGCGCCGCCGCCGAAGCCGCTGATTGGGACCGGGCCGCCCGCGAGAACACGGTTGAAAGCTATCAAACTTACCTGACCAAGCATCCGTCGGGCCCCAATGCCGCCGAGGCGCAGACCCGCATGGACCGCTTGCGCGCCTCTGCTGCCGATACGGCCGCTTGGAACGCGGCCAGGGGCGCTGACACCGCGGCGAGCTATCAGCAATATCTGACAAGTTACCCGCAGGGCGCTTATGTTCCGCAGGCCATGGCCGCGATTGAGAAATTAAAGCCGGCCGCCGGCCGCACATTCAAAGATTGCGACACATGTCCCGTCATGGTCAGCCTACCGGCCGGCACGGCGACCCTCGGCGCGAGCGCGACAGACAGCGATGCCCGGCCGGCCGAAAAACCGGCCCGGCCTGTCACCTTTTCAAATATGTTTGCTATCGGCGTCACCGAAGTCACCTTCAACGAATGGAGCGCCTGCGTCGCCGGCGGCGGCTGCACAAATCGCCCGTCAGATAATGGATGGGGCGGCGGCAATCGCCCGGTCATTAATGTGTCGTGGAGCGACGCCCAAGGCTATGCAAGCTGGCTGTCGTCCAAAACCGGCCAAAGCTATTCCCTGCCGTCGGAGGCGCAATGGGAATATGCCGCCCGTGCCGGCGAGACCCGCGACCTTCAGGGCGGAACGCCCGCCGCATTATGCGCCTTTGCCAATGGCGCGGGATCAGAGAGCGGATTAAAATGGGGCAATTCGGCCTGTAATGATCCGGCAGCAGACCGCACTTTGCCGGCCGGCATGCTCGGCGCAAACAAGTTTGGCGTCAAAGACATGATCGGCAATGTCGCCGAATGGACGCTGGATTGTAATACGCTCAACCTTCGTGACGCGCCGGTGAACGGAGAAGCGGACAGCCGCGGCTCTTGCGCTCAGCGGGCCGTGCGCGGCGGGTCATGGTTTTCCGGACCGAAAGATTTGCGCTTTGCTGCGCGCCTGATGCAGCGGCGCGGAGACAGCAATGATTTTACCGGGTTTCGCGTTGTCAGAAAAATCGGCGGATAAATCCGGGATTAAACCGGCATTCATTCCGCAGTCACCTGCCCTGTGCTATAGAATAGCCATGATACGCACATTTGCCATCGCGCTCGCGCTTTCCGTTTCCTTCCCGGCCTTTATGGGGCCGGCCGCCTATGCGCAGGCCCCTGACACGGATCAAACGGATCGGTCAGAAGATGATTGGCGTAAGTCTAAGAAGAAAGAGTCCGGCGAAGATACGCTTAAGGATATTTTTCAAAACAAGACAATCTTCGGCCAAGGCTCCGGCGGCTATGAGCAAAACCCCATTGACGCTCTGCCCGAACGCTCGCGCAATCATCTGAAAAAAGAGCGCGCCAAAGCTTTGGCGACCGTTGACCCCAACAATGTCCCCGACATTCCCTACGTGCCCAGCCGCGAGGCGCAAAGCGACCCCGAGCTGGCCGAGCAGGAAAAAGAAGTCTGGGAAGGCATGGTCAAAGATATGCAAAACGGCGGCGCCGCCAAAGTGCAGCGCGCGAAAGAGATTCGCTCGCGTCCCGGTAAATCTACCGGTGATGAAGGCGGCAGCGGCCAATCCGGCGCAAATCCGGCCGGCAACGGCTCCTCTTCGGGTGAAGGCGATAGCCGGTCAACATCCAAACCGACGCCTGTACGCGGCGGGTCTTCAAGCTCTGTTTCTGATATTCTCAGCAAGATTAAAGGCATAAAATCCGGCAACGGAACGTCGCCCGCCGGTATTCCGGCCGGCACAACCGGCGCAAGCGGGGCGGGGCAAGCGCCGAGCGGAAGCGGCCAAAACGGTCAATCGCAAACACCGGGTCAGAACGCAGGCGCCGCCGGCAACGGCGCTGCGCAAAGTCAAGGTGACAGCCGCAGCAATTCAACAAGCAATGCCGGGGACCAATCCGCCGCAAGCGCCGGGGATGCGGCACAAGCCGGTCAGGCAAATGCTGATCAGGCCTCTCAAGCCGGACAGCAATCAAATGCGCCGCAAATTCCGCCGGGCACGCTGTCTAACCCGCCCGGACAGCCGAGCGCCGAAATCCTCGGCCCGCTTGAGCGCATGAAGCAACAGCGCGAGCAAAACAATTCAGGACGCCAAAGCAGCGCTTATGATTTCCTGAAAGACGCCCAAAAAGCGGACTGAGGCCATCAGCCGAAAGCAATAAGCGCCAAGATCCCAACGATTATGGCGAGCAGTATAAGCGTCGTCAAAAATTTATGACGGTTACGTTTCGCGGGCGGCATGCTGTCTGTGCGGGCTTGAATGTGATCGGGCATATTTTTTCTCCTGTTTTTATAACTCATAATTTTCGGAAACGTTCCGATGCTCGCGCGTTACGGCTCTATGACGGACTTTATTTTAGCCAACCAGATCGCGTTTTATTACAGCCTCATCGGCGCGGCTTTTTTAGGTCTGACCTTTCAGCCCGCCCTGCGCAAAGCTTTGTGGTACAATATTCCAGTGCTCTACATTGCCGTCGGGGCCTTGGCCGCTTTGATTGGCCTGCCGGTCATAAACCCGCTCGGATCTGAGACAGAACTGAAAATCGTTGAGCATGCCTCAGAGCTGATTGTTATAATTTCACTGGCCGGTGCAGGCCTGTCCATTGACCTGAAAGCCGGCTGGAAACGATGGCAGCCGACCTGGCGATTGCTCCTAATCGCTATGCCGCTGACAATGGCAGCGACAGCCTTGCTGGGCCTGTATGTCGGCGGGCTGAGTTTGGCGGCCTCATTATTATTGGCGGCCTCATTGGCGCCGACCGACCCGGTGTTAGCGCGCTCTGTCTCCGTCGGCTCGCCCAACAGCAACCAGCCGGGCGAGAAGACCGCCCTGACATCCGAGGCGGGCCTGAATGACGGGCTGGCCTTTCCGTTTGTCTGGCTGGCCGTTGCTTTCGCCGCCGCCGGTGCCGGAGAGCCGGTGTCTTGGACAGACTGGCTGACCTATGAAGTCGCCTATAAACTCACGGCCGGCGTGGTGACCGGCATTGCCGTCGGCATCGGGATTTCCAAAATCCTGTTCAGCGAAATCGGAGACGCCAAGAACGGGCGGTCCAATGTGGCGCTGTTTGTTTTGGCCGCGACCTTTTTAGCTTACGGCATAGCGGAATTTTTACACGGCTACGGCTTTCTGTCCGTCTTCATCGCCGCGCGCGCCGGCCGCGCCATTACCAAAGACACTAAGGCCGAGCCTTACGAGAACGACGCCCATGAAACCGCCGATCAGCTCGAAGCCATTTTGCTCGCCGTTATCCTTCTGTGGTTTGGCACGTTTATCGGCGGGCATGTTTGGATGCACTGGACTTGGCCTGATTTCCTTATTGCCGCGGCGATGATTTTAATCGTCCGCCCCGCCGCCGGTATGATTGCCCTGCTCGGTCATGATATGCACCGGACAGATAAGCTTAAAATATCCTTTTTCGGCATTCGCGGCATGGGCACAATTTTCTACGTAGCCTTCGCGCTGAGCCATGCCGATTTTACAAACCCTGAAAAAGTCTGGAGCATCGTCTCCCTGACCATATTGCTCTCCGCCATATTGCACGGCAGCCTGGCGCAAAAATGGATGACAGATGAACGGTGAATGGTAGGGGGAGAGGGACTTGAACCCCCAACCACCCCGTTATGAGCGGGGGGCTCTAACCAAATTGAGCTATCCCCCCATTGGTCTGCGGGCCGCTATATAGCGCGGCCGGCGCGCTTGGCAAAGCGGTGATTTCATTAAATTGTCTCCCTGTTGTTTTTCTGCGCTTACCGCTTGGCGCGGGCGCGGCTTCCTGCAACACTCTGCCGGCCAATAAAGGAGACCGTTATGAAAATATCCCGCATCATTCCCGCCGCCGCCCTGGCCCTTGCCGCCGGCGCTGCGGCCCTGCCGGCCGGCGCGCATACCGCCGGTGATCCCCTGCCGAAAATTACCGTCTCGGCCAGCTCTGACGTCCTGACGGCTCCTGATGTGGCGAGCGTTTCGGCCGGCGTGGTCACGCGCGGCCTTGATGCCGGCGACGCTATGGCGCAAAACGCGGCCCTGATGACCAAAGTCTATGCGCAGCTGAAAGCCGCCGGAATACAGCGCAAATATATTCAAACATCTCAACTCTCGCTCCAGCCGCAATATGATTATAAAGACCGCAGCGCCCCGCGCATTACGGGGTACGAGGCGCGCAATACCGTGTCCGCCCGCACATTTGATTTGGACAATGTCGGCCCGATGATTGACGCTTTGGTCAAAGCCGGCGTGAACACTATCAACACTGTGCAGTTCGGCGTGCGCGACCCCGAAGCCGCCCAAGCCATTGCCCGCGAAGCGGCCATTAAAGACGCCCGCGCCAAGGCGCAATCTATGGCCACTGCCGCCGGCGTGCGCCTCGGCCCGCTGCAAAGCCTGTCGGAAAGCAGCTATAAACCGCGGCCCCAAGCCGTCATGATGAAACGCAGCATGGCCATGGCCGCCGACTCCACCCCCGTCTCCGGCGGCGAGCAATCCATCAGCGTGACCGTGAATATGGTCTACGCAATCGCGCAATAAACACCGCGCAGGCGCAATGGGCCGCGCCGGCAATTCTAAGCCGGCGCGGTCAGGCTTAAAAAGTCTGTGCGTGCCCATTTACGGCGGCGCGAATACGGCGCGGCCGGCATGACCGGCCGGCGGCGATGCCATGCGATAATCCGCAAAGTCTGCGCTCTCCGGCACCCGAACCCGGCTTTGGAAATCCGGTACATATTGCCCGTCAAGCTCATGGGGCCATAACACCACGGCCGGGAATCGCTTTTGCGGCTTAGTGCGATGCTTGGTGATGATCCGAGGCCTGTGGACGTAACGCAGATTTTGCAAAACCGGCAGGCGAAACTTTGCCGGACCGGCGGCGGGCGGTGCGGGGTTTTCAGGGAAGAGGCTTTGCGCGCGCCGGTCAATCTGCACCGCGCGCTTTGGGCGCGATTGGCGCGGCGTGCGCGCCGGCGGCCTATGCAGCTCCCGAACCGGGCGGTATTCCCCGGACGCTATGGCGGCAAGCCGGGCTTTATTCCACGTATTTCGCCGCCTCCAGCGCAGCAAAGCCGGCGCCCCGCCAAGACGCTCTGTCACCAACCGGCGCAGGCGCGGACTGTCCAACACGTCCCGCCGGCGAACAAAGCAATCATTATGCACCGTCAAATCAAGGATGATTTTCATCACGCGAATTAGCACCCGGCCATAGCTGATGGCCGCCTGCGCCGCCGTCGGAACTGCCATCCGCGCGCACAGCAAATCCGCACACCGCTGCAAAGCTGACGTGTCATGAACGCAAGTCTGCGTCACAATATGCGGCCGGGTTTTCATAGCTTGACGCTACGCCGGGATTGTGGGGCGGGGATATTGTTTTCAAAACACCGCTCATCCCAACGAAAGTTGGGATACAGTGGCGGGCAAAATTTAATTAGCACTCCGGCCTCAATTTGGCCGCGCTTCTTAACCCCTGCTCCCTGCGTTTCTGCGAAACGCTAAGGCAGGGGTGCGCGGGACGTGGGGAAAGTGTTGTTTAAAGGTAAAATGCACTCGTTTTGGCTTCTTGTTGATTTGTGTAAAAAGAATCTCAGAGCGCGATCAAGCTCACTGCAAGCTTGAAATAAAGCAGGACAAGATATGACCCCAATCTACAAACCTACAAAAACCCCCGAATGCTGGCGCGAATTTCTTGCCGACCCCATAAAGCACTGGCGAACAGGATATTCAGCTAAATCTATGGCCTTTTCATGGGAAGAGGCAGACGGAGTTCCCGAAGAAATCGCTGTCAGTATTGAGCAGGCCTTTGGGCATCGGCCCGAACCTCTGATTATAATTCCTGAATTCAAAGTGCCCCTGAAGGGCGGGAATCGAGACAGTCAAAATGATGCCTTTCTTCTCGCGCGTATCGGTGAGCAAACGGCGGCTATTATGATTGAAGGAAAGGTTAATGAGTCATTCGGGCCCTTGCTCGGTGATTGGTTCAAAGAGCCGAGTGCGGGTAAGGCGGAACGATTGGCGTTCTTATGTGAAACCCTGGGGGCATCATTCCCGCCTCCTGATGACCTTCGGTATCAACTGTTTCACCGAACGGCGTCGGCTATTCTTACGGCTAATCGATTTAAAACTGATATTGCCATTATGCTTGTGCAATCATTCTCACAAGAAAATGTTTGGCTCGAGGATTTTGAGGCATTCGGGAAATATTTGGGGGCGACGCCGTCCCTTGGAAAATTAGCCCGTACAGCTGTCGAGACTACAGTCCCTACCTACATCGGATGGGTAACGGGGGCAGCAAAGTTTTTGCAAAAGTAGATTTATAATCATACTGCGCCGGCAATTTTATTTAAGCGCGCGCTATCCCCACTTCCCGCTCATCCCGATAAAAATCGGGATCCAAGCGATTTTTGTTTTAGCCTCTCAATCGAAATCCCGCGCAAAAGAGAATTGAGCGTGGATCCCATTCTTCAACGGGACAAGCGGGGGGATTGGCGGAAATTATTATGGCAGTGGAGACAGGCGCGCGGTTTTGGGGGCGGTCTGTTATCCGTTGGGGGCGGCAGTCTCATTTCTTACCTAATTACGGTAACTTCACCGTTATCTAAGGATGGCTAATTTTAATCTTTATATCCGCGACGATACGCTCCAACCTATCTCTGTGCTGCATTACAGCTTTGTCGTTTTGCCCGTAAAAACTCATTGCCATTTCCCAACACATTTCGTCGTAGACCAGAGGATTGTCAATTTCATCTCCATCCTCAGAACGCAGCGTTTGCGAAATTACATCGCATGTGATCAGACCCTTATCAATTTCAAGCATTAAATCGTAATCTTCCAACACCCGTTCTACTTCGTCAATTTCACCGGATTGCATCGGGCCTATGGCATTAAATATATAATGATCGTATGTAGTGCCTTCGAATGGAAGGTGAAATCCCCGCGCCATCATTGTTTGAACGGTTTCATAATCTTCATTCCAGTACGCATTTTCAATCTCACTGAAATAAGTGTAATAAAGCTCAACATTTGGTATATTCATTTCAATAGATTTTAAGTCTTGCTCTGCTTTGCATGCAATAAATATGAGCGATATTGCGCAAGCGTATAAGTTTCTTTTAGTCATAAGTTCTCAAAATTTGAAGTTACGGTGGAAGTAACGCTGACACCTACCAAAACTCCCGCAAGTTTTCTTTAACCCCCACAACACCTACCAACCCGCCCGCCTGCTGTCTATCTTGCCCCGCCCCCTTTCCCGGCGGGGCGTAACGGGGTATGCAGCTTTATGACTTTGGGCGTGAATTCTGAAATTTATGATGTGTTAGCCGGCGCGGGGCGGGTTCGGCGGTTTGCGGCCGGGGATGTTTTAATTGCCCAAGACGAGCGCGGCGCGCATATTTTTTACATCAAGAGCGGGCAGGCCACGGCTATGGCTTATGGGATTAACGGAGAGCGGACGTGGCTGGGCCGGTTCGGGGCCGGGGATTTTGTCGGCGATATGTCCATGCTGTCTGAATTGCCGGTGCCTTATGAAGTGTGCGCCGATACGGATTTGGATGTCTTGGCCGTGCCGTTCGCGGCGATGGAGCCGGTTATGGACGCGCAAGCCGGCCTGTCCAAAGCGGTGGCGGGCGGTTTGGCGGCGCGGCTTCATACGGCCATGCAGCGCCTGTCCGAGGCCTTTACCCTATCGGCGACGGGGCGGGTTTGCGCGGAGCTGAGCCGGCTGTCCGTGCCGGTCGGGTCGGATCCGGGCCGGCATATTATTCGCCCGGGTCCGGTCTTTACCGAGCTGGCTTTGCGGGTCAGCTCGACCCGCGAGACGGTGTCGCGCACGGTCAGCCGGCTGCAAAAAAGCGGGGTCGTGTCCCGCGCGCCGGGGGCGTTGATTATTGAAAGCCCGGAGCGCCTGAGCGACGAGATTAACCGGTAAGCACGGCGCTGTAGACGCGCGCGCCGCCCGCAATTTGGCCGGCGTATAAGCAGGCTGCGCCGGGCGCGCCGGCATAGGTCAGCAGGCACGCCGCCGTTTCCGACAGCAATATCTGCCCCGGCTTAACCGCCGCGCGTAACGCCTCACTAAACGCGTCATCGCGCGGCGCGCCGGCAAGCCCCGCCGTAATGCCGGCTGAGCTGCCTTTGGACTGCAGCGCCTTTAACGCCGCGCCGATGTTTTGCGCGGCGACAGCTTCGGCCGCGCCGGCGGATTCGTAAATCGTGAAATTGCAATCCAATGCCGCAGCAGCTTTGCCCGCCGGTTTGGCTTTATACTCCGGCAGGGGCAGGATGAACTGCGCGTCTTTTAACGGCCAATCGCTTGCATGGGCGCCGGTATAAGAGCCGGCGGCGGCTTCATGATAAATCAGTAATTGCCCGGCCGGGGCGCGCAGCATATCCGCGCGCATCATGGCCCGCCCCATGGCGATGCGGCCGGCAAAGCGGTTGGCGCGCGGGTCCGGCCACGCCGGCAGTCCGGGCACAATCTGCACGGACGAGGCGGCATCAAGGCAGGCGTCAAAGCGCGCAGACCATTTCGCCCCGAACGGGGTGACGGATTTGGCGGCAAACACGTCTTTATCGGCGGGCAGAACCACATGCAGCTCCGCGCCTTCTTCTATCAAAGCTTCGGCTATCAGAATATCTGCGCCGGCCGCCAGCGCGCCATAGCCGAAACCGATATCGCGCGCCTGGATCATATCGGACAGCGCAATGGCGAGGCCGTCTTCATCCGTATCATCGCCAAAAATATGGCCGGCGAAATGCACGGCGCGGGGCGGGGAAAAGTCTTCAAGCCAGCCGGCATCGCGTCCGCGCTTTTGCGCAATCATGTGAAACTGTTTCAAGGTCGTGGCATGGGCGGCATAGTTGAGCGGATCAAAATGAAACGCGCTGCGCAGGGCTTCGGCTGCCTCGGAAACATCGCCGGTCAGCAGCAGGCTTTCGGCCAAAGTCGCGCGCATATAATAGCGGTCTTGCGGATTGGCTTTGGTCAGGTCCGGCAGGGCGGCGCGTATCGCGCGCGCGCGGCTCTCGACTGTGGCGTCCGGCAAGCCGGCCATAAGCGCCATGGTCGCGGCGTTAATGCCGGAATAATAGCCGCCGGTCTCGGCGAAGGCGGCCTCATAGAGCGCAGCTGAGCGGCGCGCATACTCGCCGGCGCCGGCCCCGCCGCGCAAAAAACTGTCCTTATCCAGCCGCGCGCGCAGGCCGGTAATGTCTTCATCCCCGCGCACATCTTGCAGGCCGAAGCGTTCATATTCTTCGCGGGCAAAATCGAGCGCGCCGGCGCGGGCGAGCGCCAAGACGGCCTTATGTTGCAGCGCGCGATTGCCCGGATCGCGCGTCAGGCCGGCGGCGGCCTGCTCATAGCTTTGGATGTAATCATGGTCGGGCGCGCGAGTCATAGGCAAACTTATACTGAGTTTATGCGGGATTAAAAGCGTATGGATTTGATAGCCGGCGCGGCGGGCGCGGCCGCGTGACGGTCGTCATGGACGCGGCGTAAATCTTGACAAAAACATAGCGGCTGATTTACGGCTTAGACAGGGGGCGAATTATGAAAACGGTAAAAGGGATAAAAGCGGCTGCGCTGCTCGCGGCGACAGTCTTAGGCGCGCCGGCATTTGCAGAGCCGATAACGCGCACGGCCGAGGCCGAAATTATCGCGGGTTATGATTTTACGCTCTGGCAACAGCAAGGCGATGATTTTGTCCTGCGCTATGATGACAGCGGTGCAAATTTTGAAAGCCGCCGCGATAATCCGGCGGCGTTCAGCTTTACTATAGAGACGACGGCGGACACGCTCTCTGCCTGCACGCTTCATTTCATCACCCGGCAAAAACCGGCAAGCGCGGCGCGGCGGGGCGCGCATAACAGCGGCGCGCAGCGGCTTGACGCAAGCTATCGCCCGGGGCTGGCCGGCTATGTGACCGGTGATAAAACAGCGGTGACCGGCGGCGGCGGGTTCTCATTTTCTGTCTCGCAAATGGAGGCGGGCGGCGCGGGCACAATCCCGGCCGCTATGGCGCAAGAGATTGTCACCCTGCCCCGCGTGAGCCTGTCGCCGCTCGCCTTCCCGGCGCCGTTGCGCGACCCCGTGTCCGGCACACCGAATTACGATTTCACCGCGAGCTTCAACGCAAACGCGCCGCGGGGGCAGATAAAGTGGCTCGGCGTTTCGGATAATTGGGGAACGCCGGAATTTAATGTTTACGCGCTGCCCTGCGCGGCCGTGGTGTCAGCGGATAAGTCACCTGTGTCGCCAAAGACCGGCAGCAATTTCCCGCTTTGGCCGATCGTGGCGGGGGCGGTTTTATTGCTCGGCGGCCTCGGCGCGCTTTTGGCCAAAGCCCGTAAGCGCGGCGGCAAGGGCGGGCGTTCCGCGCGCCATGCCCCTAAAGCCAAACCCCGCCGCCCCGAACAATCCGGCGTTGTCTTTGCCGGCAGTCCGATGGTTGCCGGCGCGGCGGCTCCGGGCGCAGCGCCGCTCGCCCCGGCCGTGACGATGGTATCATCCGGCCTGCAAACCCTGACCGGCGCTTACGCGGCGCTAAAGCCGGCGTACCGCGCGACCGGACGCATTGGCGGACCGCAAGAGGGCGTGCCCACCAATGACGATGTCGCCTTTGGTACCGGATTTCTGGTCACGCCAAACCACGTCATGACCAATCAACATGTGTGGGAATTTTATAAGCATTATCTGGCCGGAGAGGATTGCGGCGGCATTGAATTTATTGCCGAGCGCGATCGCGACGCCTCTGATTATGTGGCGTTTAACGGCGAGCCGCCGGTGATTATAAAAGATTTGGATATTGCCATCTTCACCCTGGCCCGCCCTGTCACTGATCGCATGCCGATTGATCGCATTGCCGCGCCGGCGCAGAGCCTTGACGGGCGGGAGGTCGTGACCGTGTCTTATCCCTGCCCGTTTGAAACGGATGAGACGATTTTAGCCGTCGTCGAGCCGGACCCGATTTTCGCGGTCAAGCGCCTGTCGGAAGGCAAAGTCTTTCGCCATTCCACGGACACGGACGCCCCTTACGGCGTCGACGTGCCCGTCGACCCGGCGATTAATCCGGACAAAGCCATCGCTGCAATTTGCCATAATGCCTCGACGCTCGGCGGCAGCTCCGGCGCGCCGATTTTAGACCGTCAAGGCCGTCTGGTCGGGGTGCATTTTGCCGGCAAGCGCAGCTTTAACGAGGCCGAAGCCGCCAATTTGGCCATGGCCATAGACCGTATTGCCGCCATTGATTTGAAATCGAAACAGACGTGACGCCGGTCACGCAAGGGGCGCGCAAAACCGGCTACAAACAAAACACCAATTAGGGGAAAGGGAGACCACAATGCCTAAATTTACAAGAGACTCAATCAACGCCAACCAAGATTACTTAAAAAGCTGGGATGAATATCAGCTTGATTTTTTAAATTCCAAAAACTTCTGCACGCATGAGCCGAACAAGCACGCCATCTTGTTTCCGATCTTTTTCGATATTAACGATGGCATTGTCAAACGTGCGCGCATTACCGCGCCGCAAGTGAAAACGCTGCGCAAACAGGCCGGCAATCTGGTCGGCGATGACGCGGCTTGGGCTTTTGACAGCTATCAGGAGTTTTTCGGCCCGATTGACGAGCAGCAAAGCGCCACGCCGGCCACGCCGCTTGATTTTGACATTAACAGCCGGGTTTACATGCTGTTTCACCTGCCGCGCAAAAACTGGACGTTTACCGACCACACGCAATTTTCCGTCGATAATATCAGCAAGCGGGATTTCCCGGATGCGTTTGACGTGCTCGGCACATTTGACGACGGCCATGGCCTGCTGGTTGAAAACAAAAACTGGGTTCCGGAGACGGCTCCCGGTGATCACAACGCACCGATTAAAAGCTTCGCCGCCAAATATAATCTTCACGTCAGCATTCATCAAAAGCAGGACGGCCAAGATATGGTCACGGATATTATTATTGATCCGACCAATCGAGGAAACAAACGCCCTTAGTTATTGCGCTGAGTTCAGTCTCAACATATCGGCTTTAAAAACATCGTCGTTGATACCGTGTTCGTCAGCAAACACCCGCAGTTTTTGTAAGTGCTTGCTGACGTTCGCATAGCTCATGTCCTTACGGCACTGCAGAAGAAAGTCTGCGTAATATGCGCGATAGCTAACCTTCCAGCGTATGTTATCCTCATCACGGTTTATAAAGCTTCGGTATTCTGACAATATCTTTTCAGGATTACTTAAATCGCACGCTTCCAATGTGGTGTTCTTTAGTTCCCATAAATTCAAGCGACTTAGGTAAAGACGTTGCATGATATCAATGTTCGTTTCCGGTAATAAAGCAGAACGCAAAACGGATATTTCAGCATTCCGAGCCGATAGCGCGTCTTCATAACGATTTAAGGCCCGCAAATCTCTCGACTTGTTTGACAGCGTATTCGAAATTTCCATCATTACAGACGTATCTTCCGGCGTAATAGTTAGGGCTTGTTGCCAAAACTGCAGGGCAGCATCATAGTAAGGCAAGCTTTCATCTTGGCGACCCAATTTTGATAACGCCGCCCCAACATTATTCTGACCTGAAGCCGCCTCGATTATCATAGTTTTATCTTTTGGACTTTGATTATAAAGGCGGGCACCCAGAGAATCATACTCCTTCCAATAAAGAAATAATCCGGCAAAATCATTTAACTCCTCAAGAGCCGCCCCCCTCCAAAACGCGCTTTGGGCGTGGGCAAATATCGCGTCCGTATCGTCCGGGTTTCGCCGCATAACCTCCAGCGTGGCGTCATAGGCCGCTTCAATCTCAATTTTTGCCGTTTCCATATCGCGTTCATCCAGCGCGACCTGCCCCAATAGATGCCTTGCGCGGGCGCGGCGGGCGATGCGGTCATCATCCATTTGGGCGAGCGGGATGGCGGTATAATAATCACTGACCCGCCGGCCGACTTTATCGAGCACGGATAATTTGCCGAGCGGTTCTAATTCGCTTTTTAAATCGGTCAGCATAAATTCGACCATTTTTTCCGCTTCGAGCCGGCTGGTTTCTGCTGCGTTTTGCGCGCGCAAGGCGGTCAGCGCCATGACGCCCATAACGCCGGAAAAGCCAAGCGCGCCGGCCGTCAGAAATTGCCCGCGCCGGCGCCGGCGTTTTTGGGCGCGCTGCACCAAATCATCCAGCCCGACGCCGAGCATTGACGCCGCCAGACCGGTGACGCCGAGATTAAACCGCTCGCGCGATCCCGAAATATTAGCCGCCAAAGGCTCGCGCCCGCCCTGCGTCAGTGCCGGCGGAAAGGCCGTTTGCGGCGTGCCGTCCGCCAGCACGCACAGGATAGACGCATCGCCGTGCAGGCCCCGAAACAGGCGAATTTCTTCATTCACCCAATGCGACGCCTTGGCCGCCGGCGAGCACAGCACGATTAAAAACTTTGACCCGTTGACGGCCTCGCGGATTTTATCCGGCAGGGAATGATGGGCATTCAGCTCGGCTGCGTCGCGGAATATGGGCGACAGGTCTGATCGGCGCGCATCACCTGAAGATTTGGGGCCCAAAGATTTGGGAATGGGATAGGTCTCCAGCGCCCTGTGCAGGCGCGCGGCGATCCGCTCATCGGCGTGGGCGTAGGATATAAACGCAGCATAGCTTTTTTCAGTCATTCTCGCTCCCCGTCGCGCCAGACTAGCGCGAAATCGGGGCGGTGAGAAGACTCCTTTCGGCGCGGGTGATTGACAGGGCGCGAACCTTTAAAGAGGCTCTGTTTACCCCCTGTTTACTGTACGGCTTTACGGTTTCTTAATCACAAACAGGAGCTATCATTGGCCTATTCCGATCCGCAGAGTTTTGACCCGAGCCGCAGCGCCGCCGCGATGATGGACAGCGTGACCGGCGGGGCGGCCAATCCGTATAAGCGTGCGGCGTGGGCGATTGTGCGCGCCGGCATTGGCGCGGCTATCCTGCTCTCGGCCCTGTCATACTCGGCCTTAGATTCTACCCCGGATACGGCGGGCAGCGCCGGGACGTTAAATGCGCTCGGCGCGCCGGGAGCGAATTTGGCGAATGTCTTGCTGCAAAGCTTGGGCTGGGCTGTGTTTCCGCTCGGCGTGATGATTTTATTTTCCGGCGTGCGCGGCATGTTTAAGCCTCTGCCCGTCATGAGCCGTTGGGGATTGGCGCGGCGCGCGGGATTGGTCTGCGGCGCGACCGCGCTGTGCGCTATGCTGTTTGCGGCTGCGCCGGTGCCGCAAAGCTGGCCTATGGCGACCGGGCTGGGCGGATATTTCGGGGACGGGTTGTTTGCCGGCCCGCACCACGTTGCGCAGGCCATGAAGATGCCGTTTGCCGGCATTATTGTCGGCCTGTTTGCGTTTTTGGGCGCGGCGTTTTGTTTGGGACGGTTCTTTGGCTTTGTCGCCCGCGACGCCATTTTGATCGCCAATGCGGCCGGCCTTGTTTGGGCGTTTGTGCGGGTTTATTGCGACCGGCTTTCCGCATGGATTAAAACCAAGTTTAACAAAGCCTATGTCGAAGACGGCATAGAGCAGGCCGAGCCGCTTCATCATTTCGGGGAGCAGTTTGATAACGCCGCCCCGCGCCCGCAGCTGTCTGATTACGCGCCCGCCCCGTCGCTTGCGCCGGAAGCGCCGGCCCCGGCTCCGATCGCTGCCGCGCCCAAGGCAAAGCCCAAGCCGCGCCGCAAACCGGCCGCCGCGCCGGCGCCCTATTCCAAGGACGGCCGCTTTGTCCTGCCGGGCGTGGATCTGTTAAAAACTCCGCCGCCGCGCCGCACCATTACCGATGAAGGCGCGCTGCGTAAAAATGCAGAGCTGCTGGCGGAGACGTTGGCTGATTTCGGCGTTAAAGGCCAAATCGGGCAAGTGCGCCCGGGCCCTGTCGTGACGCTTTATGAGTTTGAGCCGGCGCCGGGCGTGAAATCATCGCGCGTGATTAATCTGGCCGACGATATTGCGCGGTCTATGGCCGCCGAGAGCGCGCGGGTTGCCGTCGTGCCCGGCCGCAACGCTATCGGTATCGAGCTGCCCAATCGCCGCCGCGAGACGGTCTGGCTGCGCGATATGCTCAATTCGCGCACGTTCAAAGATTCCGACGCCGGCCTGCCTATGGCTATGGGCGAAGATATTGGCGGGCAGCCGTTTATTGCGGATTTGTCCAAAATGCCTCATCTGCTCGTCGCCGGCACCACCGGCTCCGGTAAGTCCGTGGGCATTAACGCCATGATCCTGTCCATCATGTACACGCTGACGCCGGAGCAATGTAAGTTCATTATGATTGACCCGAAAATGCTCGAGCTGTCCGTCTATGACGGCGCGCCGCATTTGCTTGCCCCGGTCGTGACCGATCCGAAAAAGGCGGTTGTCGCGTTGAAATGGACTGTGCGCGAAATGGAATCGCGCTACCGCTCTATGGCAGCGCTCGGCGTTCGGGGCATGGCCGGCTATAATGAAAAGGTCGCCGAGTTTAAAGCCTCCGGCGACACGCCGACCCGGACAGTCATGACCGGTTATGACAAAGAAACCGGCGAGCCGATTTATGAGACGGAAACTCTCGAGCTGGAGGCTATGCCCTATATTGTCGTCGTGATTGACGAAATGGCGGACCTGATGATGGTGGCCGGTAAAGATATTGAAGGCAGCGTGCAGCGCCTTGCGCAAATGGCGCGGGCGGCCGGCATTCACATGATTATGGCCACCCAGCGCCCGTCCGTTGACGTCATTACCGGCGTTATCAAAGCCAATTTCCCGACCCGGGTCGCCTTCCGCGTCGGCTCTAAAATTGACTCACGCACTATTCTCGGCGAGCAGGGCGCGGAGCAGCTTTTGGGTAACGGCGATATGCTGTTTATGGGCACCGGCCGGCCGCGCCGCTTGCACGGCCCGTTTGTCTCTGACGGCGAAGTTGAGCAAATCGCCAACTTTGTCAAAGCCCAAGGCAGCCCGAGCTATCTTGAAGACATCACCGTCGACAAAGACGAGGAAGGCGAAATCACGGCTGACATGAAAGGCGAGGCCGGCGGGGCCGAAGTCTCATTGTTTGATAAAGCCGTTTCCATCGTGGCAAGCGACCGCAAAGCGTCGACCAGCTACATTCAGCGGCGTCTGGGTATCGGCTATAACAAGGCCGCTAACCTGATTGAGCAAATGGAACGCGACGGCATGATCGGACCTTCGGGACCCGGCGGCAAACGCGAAATTTTCCTCCCCGAAGCGAACCCCTACTAAACGCAGCATACAGCTTACAGTCATCTTAGGCTTGATATTATCACGTTTAAGGGCTGCAAAATATTTGAAAGGATATTCGACATGAGCACTTTTTTATTAATCGCCGGCGCCGCCCTGTGCGTCTGGACCGCCTTGGCCGTCGCCGCGAATTACACCTCCGGCCGCGAGGCAGAGTAGACGCGCAGCGTTAAAGAGCTTTACGGCCATAGGGTCAGCTTTGACTGTTTTTGGTCCAAACGGCTTCTTTGAATATTGTGCCAAGGATATAGACGCCTGCAAGGATAACGCCTTTGACAGTGCCGCTTATTTTTGAAACGCCGATACGCACGCGATATTGCACCGGAATTTCAGCGCAACGCAAACCTGCTTTTAAGGCTCTGACTTGCATTTCGACAGTCCAGCCGAATGTAGGCGCCTCCATGTTCAACTGCTCATAGGCCTGACGTGAAATCGCGCGAAACGGTCCCAAGTCCGTAAACTTATGCCCCCAAAACAATTGCATGAGCCGGCACGCCAGCGTATTGCCGAACCGCTGCTGCACAGTCAGAGCGCCCGGATCACAACGCCCCAATATACGCGAGCCGATGACCAAATCCGCTTCATCTCGCAACAAAGGGGCCAGCAAGGCGAGCAAATCGTCCGGATCGTCTGAGGCGTCACCGTCCATAAACACTAAAATATCACAGTCGCCGGCCGCATCAACGCCTGCCAGACAGGCGCGGCCATATCCGGGCTGCGGGACGCTGACCACGGCGGCGCCTTGCTCACGGGCAATTTGCGCCGTCTTATCGCCGGACCCGTTATCGGCGACAATAACCGCGTCAACCTGATTGATGACGGACGCGACGACCTGCCCGATCGCGTCTTCTTCATTTCGGGCGGGAATGATAAGTTTTATAACAGCGTCAGTCATGCGCCCGCCTCCTTGCGTAATCCCAAGCGACAACCAGAAGCGGGAGGCCAAATTCTATCGGTACAAGAACATGTGTATAAAGATGATATTGACCTGACTCGCCCAGACTGAATCGCAGAAAATATACGGAGCCGAGCACCGATAATAAGGCAAGACCCCGCGCGGCGAAATGCTCCGCGACAAGCGGTAGAAACATCAAAAACCAAATAAAATACCAAGGGTATCCCGTGGGAGAGAGAAGGACAAAAAGTGCCGTGAGCAAAAATACATGAGCGGCAATACTCTCAGGGTCTTGGGGCCTTTTGAATCCCAACCGCAAACTGGCCGCAACAATAATCGCCGCGATGACATAGCGGGCCAACGCATTCGGATTGTCAGTCACAACGCCCAAGCCGGCGCGCAGAAGCGGAAACAGGAAGCTGCTGTTTGTCCAATTTGCGCTATAGGCTCTAAGACCGGAGCTCTCACCCATGGACATCACCATGGGCAATACGCTCAAAGCCGTGAGTCCGGCAATCAAGCCCGCAACGCCGACATAAACCCCCGGCCGCCCCCGCCACTGACGAAATAATACAGGCGCCAAAATCAGCGGCCAAAGCTTAATCGCTGCGGCCAGACTTAACATCAGCGCCGCAAGCCAAGGCCGGCGGACAGACCATAACACCGCCGCCAATAAAGGCGACACCAATAACACATCCATATGCAGGCCGTTATAGGTCGTAAAAATAATAATCGGGTTGAGCCAGTAAAGCGCGCTCAGCTCCAAAGATAATCCGCGAGCCCGCAGACAGGCAATCAAAGCGGCTAAGCCTAAGCCCTCAATCATCAGAAAAACGAATTTTAAGGCGGCGGGACTGAACGGCGCGATTGCATAAGCCAAGGCAAAAACAGCTTGGGCTGCGGGCGGATAAATTGTGGTCAGGAGCGGGCTGTTAATAGCGCCCGTTATAAAGTCGGCTTCATTTGACATAATGGCCAAGCGGGCCAGATCCGGGACAGACGACGCTCCGGGCTTTCCGGCCTCATATATCTCAGACGGGCTGTAAGTGTACGGGTTTTGGGCGTTTGCCGTAACCGCCCCGTCCCAAAGATAGCGCTTGAAGTCATTTTCATAGACCGGGTTTGAGTCAAAAAACAGGACCCGCAGGCCTATGCCGGTCAAAATCAGGACAGGCAAAATATAGGCGGAGCGAATAAGCCGCCCGTCAGGCCTGCGCCGACAAAAAATTCTGAGCAGCAGCATCCACGCCAAACCCGCAAGGCCTAACGCCAAGCAAATAGCCAGAGCGGGATGATCCTGTGTTGTAGTCCCCGGGATGAACGCCTCAGTAAGCAAGCGCGCATACAATAAGGCCCCCGTCAAAATAATGACGGAGGCCACAATAGTCAGGGTTTCATGACGCATGAATTTTTTGCCTGAAACCAAAACAGCTTAATTCAGCAAGCACGTGCCATTGGGCTGCGGCGTTGTTCCTGTCGGGCAGTTTTTGGGCAGGCCGACCGAAGACATTGAGTCTTTTTGCATCATTGAATCTTTTTGCATCATCGAGTCTTTTTTCATCATCGAGTCTGCCTTCATCATCGAATCTTTTTTCATCATCGATTCAGCGTCCGACATCGCGTCTTTCTTCATCATAGTCGCGTTTGTTGCAGACGAATGATCCTTCATTTTTCCATCATCCATCATCATTTCTTTTTTGGCCATAGCGGCTTTTTCGGCTTCAGCTTTGGCTCTTTTTTCAGCTTGCTTTTTTGCCTTGCGGGCAGCTCTTTCGGCCGCGCGCTCTGCGTTAGTGCTGCTGTTTCCGTAGCTGTCACCTGTGCTTCCGCCATAGGATGACTGGGCAAATGCGGGAGCCGCTGTAAGGCTAAGCGCCGCAACGGTCACCAGGGTAAGTGCAAAATTTTTCATGTGAACTCCATATGAATTTGTGAATTGATAGATGCACTATTGGCACAAAATTCAGCAATCAAAACTCACATCTGTTCACCGGCGTCACACATTTACGTGAGAACCGCGCGAGTATTCCGGCTTTACACGTTCTTTATTTGAGGCGACCCTGGGCCCTTCGCAAATGAAGGCCGCTTATGGTTTTTTCTCACAGCCCATAGCCCTCCATTTGCATTTCTCATAATATTGTGTTAGTTTGGAATTATGCAGACACTTGTTTCATTTATTAAAAACTCAGTTTCTGTTTTTTAGTTATATGCTTTTCCGCTGCGCAGGCTTTAGGCCGGCGCAGTTTTATTTGCGTCACTCTCTCTTCATTTCCACTTTCTAAGGATCCAATGCTTTATTTGAAAACCCGTAGCTCTTCCATTCCGTCAATCACGCCGCCGGCCGCGCTTGCCCCCTTAACAGCAGGGCATCACGCAGGGCCAAAATCCTATTATCAATGGCAAAATTTTTACGATGAGGCCCCGCAGGCCGAAGAGATGATTACCCGGAGTTATTCAAATGAGGCGAGCGAGACGCGCAGCGATAAATATTTCCTGCTGCCTGGCCGCAAAAACACCATCACCCGCATGATTGACGATAAAGCCATTGATGTGCGCCGCATGATCGGCACGCATGGCCCGCTCGAGCAGTGGGAAGCCTCGGTCAAAACCCGGTTCCCCATTCGGCGCAGCTTTGCCGCCATGATCGGGCAATATGTGCCGCGCCTGCGTCCTTCGCTCAGCAGCGTTTCGGACGCCGAGGACGTAACGGAAAAATGGTCGCGCAAAAGTAAGCTTTTTGACACCGTGAAGAAGCGCCGCGTCTTTAATCGCGGCAGCGTTCAGGCTGTTCTGTCAGACGTCGAGATTGACGGCACCCGCCATAGATCCATCGCCCTGACAAGCCGCCGCCCGGAAACCTTGCTGGCCGAGATAAAACGCCTCGGCCTGAAACCGAAAGCCAACACCAATTTCAGCGCGTTTCTATTGGCGGAGTAGCCCCTAGCTCTCCAGCCAAACTTCAAGGTCGCCTTTGAGCTTTATCGTCAGCGGGTTGCCTTTGCGGTCGCGGGCCTTGCCGGCGGCGACGCGGATCCACTGCTCAGAAAGGCAGTATTCTTCGACATTGGTTTTTTCCACGCCTTTAAACCGCACGCCGATGCCGCGCTGCAAAAGCTCGCCGTTAAAATACGGGCTGTCCGGGTTGACGCTGAGGCGATCGGGGAGGTCGGGTTTTTGTGTGTCGTCAGTCATAATAGAGTCCGCTATAGAGTCCGCTTGGTTTGGCTGCGCTTCAATAAAAGGTGCGGGCTAATAATCATAGCCCGGATTGACTTTTTTAAGCTTTCGCATCAGGCCCGGCCAGATAAGGTTATCGCCCAGACCCGGCATAAAGGCGGCCGCGCCTTGCTGATAGACGCGCGCGCCCATGTCTTCGGGCTCTTCATTAAGATGCTCTTCTCCGCCGGCGGCTTGGGCGAGGATTTGCGCTTTGCAGGCATTTTCCAAAAAGTACATGCGCAAGAACGCAATGGCGCAGTTCGGCCCGGTCGTCAGCGTGCCGTGATTGCGCAGCATGAGCAGGCTTTTGCTGCCCATATCGGCGACAATGCGCTCGCGCTCCGGCAGGTCGAGCGCAATGCCTTCGTAATCGTGATAAGCCAGATCGCTTTGCACCTGCATGGAGAATTGAGAATAGCGGCGCAGGCCTTTTTTCTGCGCGCTGACCGCGATGCCGTAAGGCGTGTGCACATGCATCACGCAGCCGGCGTCTTCGCGCGCGGCGTGGACGGCGCTGTGAATGGTGAAGCCGGCCGGGTTGATGAAATAGGGCGTGTCCTGTTTGATATTGCCGTCAAGATCGATTTTGACGAGGCTGCTGGCGGTCATTTCGTCAAACATAATGCCGTAAGGGTTTATCAGAAACCGCTCCTCGCCGTCCTCATCCGGCAGGCGCGCCGAGATATGGGTAAAGACCAAATCCGTCCAGCCATACAGGCCGCAGAGCCGGTAGGTCGCGGCGAGCTGGCAACGAACAGACCATTCGGTATCAGAGACTTTGCCCTCCAAGCGCTCCACCTCGGACGGGTCGGGAATGTTAAATCCGGGCTCGGTTGTCATGGCAGAATTAGTCATTGGGGGCTCCTGAAAGTTTTCCTGACCATAGCGCAGATTTTTATCGGAGCAAGGCGCGTAAACCCCGCACCGGGCCGGCGCGCAGCCGGACACCGAAAAGGGGGCGTCCGTCTTAGGGTGCTGCGCGCCGGTATTACAGGCCATACTTCATGAGTGAGGCGCGAAGAAGGACGCGCCCCCACCTTCATCGCCACCGGCTGTATGGCCCGCAATACGCTTAAAATAACGCCGCGGCCGCAGGTACGGCTGTGACGGCCGTCACATCGGCGCGCGTTTTTTGCGCTTTTGTTTGCCAATTGCCGCGCGGGCGGTTAATTCGGTTCAAACCACACCTGCAATCGCGATAAATATGAGAGCCCTGCCCCATGGAACAGTTTTTTAACTTCGACGGTCTTTTCACCCTGCAAAGCCTGTTTACCCTGCTGATGCTGGTTATGCTGCAAGCCGTGCTGGGCTTTGATAACCTGCTTTATATTGCCATTGAGAGTAATAAGGTCGGC
>CALLVD010000068.1 GCA_938010385.1 uncultured Robiginitomaculum sp. | reverse complement strand
CCCTCTTCGCGCGGGATTTCTTCGCCGGTGTCTTGGTCGACCACTTTCATGGAGAGGCGGACTTTGCCGCGATCGTCAAAGCCCATCAGCTTAACGAACACTTCCTGACCTTCGGACAGGAAATCAGACGGGTGGTTGATGCGCTCGGGCTTGATTTGCGACACGTGCACAAGGCCGTCTTTTTTGCCAAAGAAGTTCACAAACGCGCCGAAGTCCATAACCTTGACGACTTTACCTTTATAGATGGCGCCGGCTTCCGGCTCTGCGGTCAGGCCGTGAATCCAGTCTTTGGCGGCTTCAATAGAGGCGGCGTCAGAGGAGGCAATTTTAATCGTGCCATCGTCTTCGACATTGACGCGTGCGCCGGTGACTTCAACGATTTCGCGGATGACTTTACCGCCGGTGCCGATGACGTCGCGGATTTTATCAACCGGGATTTTCATCGTTTCAATGCGCGGCGCAAATTCGCCGACTTCGCCGCGAGACTCGTTAAGCGCCTTGTTCATTTCACCGAGGATATGATTACGGCCGGCATTGGCTTGTTCCAAGGCCTGCTTCATGATGTCCTTCGTGATACCGGCAATTTTAATATCCATTTGAAGGGACGTAATGCCTTCGGATGTGCCGGCGACTTTAAAGTCCATATCGCCAAGGTGATCTTCATCGCCCAGAATATCAGACAAAACAGCAAAGCCGTCATCGTCTTTAATCAGGCCCATCGCAATGCCGGATACCGGACGCTTAATCGGCACGCCCGCGTCCATCATAGCGAGAGAGCAGCCGCAGACGGTCGCCATAGAGGATGAACCGTTTGATTCCATAATTTCGGAAACAAGGCGGATTGTGTACGGGAACTCGTCATGGGTCGGCAGGACAGCCTGCAGAGCGCGCCATGCCAGCTTACCGTGACCGGTTTCGCGGCGGGATGTGCCGCCCATACGGCCGCACTCACCGACGGAATATGGCGGGAAGTTATAGTGCAGCAGGAACTTGTTTTTGATTGTGCCGGTGAGCTGATCAATGAACTGCTCATCATCGGACGTGCCCAGCGTCGCCACGCAAAGCGCTTGCGTTTCGCCGCGCGTAAACAAAGCCGAGCCGTGGGTCCGTGGAAGGTAGCCGGCCTCGGATACGATTTGGCGAACTTCGTCTGTCTTACGGCCGTCAATGCGCTTGCCTGTTTTGACAACAGAGGAGCGAACAACTTTAGACTCAATGGATTTGAAAACGTCACCGAAAACGCCGGAGCTCATGCCGTCCGGATTCTCGTCCGATGCGCCAAGCGCTTCCCAAGCCGCTTCGCGCGTATCACGCAGAAGGCCTTGGCGTTCCATTTTGTCTGTTTTCTTATACGCCGCGGCAATGCCTTTTTCGGCCTGCTTGGCGACGGCTTTTTTCTCGGCCGACAGATCAGGGGCGGTAAAGTCCCATGGCTCTTTGGCGGCGGCTTCGGCCAGCTCGATGATGGCATCGATAACCGGCTGCATGCCTTCATGGGCAAACATAACCGCTTCGAGCATTTGCTCCTCAGTCAGCTCTTTGGCTTCTGATTCAACCATCATGACGGCGTCTTGCGTGCCGGCGATAACCAGATCCAGATCGCCTTCGGCGGTCTCGTCAATGGTTGGCTGAAGGATAAAGTCGCCGTCAATCAAGCCGACACGGGCAGCCGCAATCGGGCCCATAAACGGAACGCCTGACAGGGTCAGCGCGGCGGACGCGCCGATCATAGCCAGCGTATCCGGGTCATTTTCCAAATCGTGCTGCAGAACCGTCACAACGATTTGAACTTCGTTTTTAAAGCCTTTGGCGAAAAGCGGGCGGATCGGGCGGTCAGTCAGACGCGCAATCAAAGTCTCGCGCTCGGTCGGGCGACCTTCGCGTTTAAAATAGCCGCCCGGGATTTTACCGGAGGCATAAAACTTTTCCATATAGTTCACGGTCAGCGGGAACCAGTCCTGGCCCGGCTTGGCCGATTTTGCGGCGCAAACTGTGGCCAGCAATTTTGTGTCACCGAATGTCACCAATACGGCGCCGTCGGCTTGGCGGGCCATGCCGCCGGTCTCAAGGGTCAGAGTCTGTCCTGCCCATTCTATTTCAACTGTGTGTTTATCGAACATATCGTCTTTCGTTTCGTAAATGTGAGCGTCCCCGAATTGGAACGGCTCCGTTAGATTGGCCTTTGTAAAACCATTTTTATCAAAGGCCGGATATATCGAAGGCGGCCGGTGGCCGCCTTCGTATTCTGTATCGGTCGCCTAGCGGCGTAATCCGAGCTTAGCGATGATGACGTTATAACGGCCTTCATCTTTCTTTTTCACATAATCCAGCAGCTTGCGGCGCTGGGAGACCATGGCCAAAAGACCGCGGCGGGAGTGATTGTCTTTTTTGTTGGTTTTGAAATGCTCAGTCAGGTTCTTGATGCGCTCGGAAAGGATTGCAATTTGAACTTCCGGTGAGCCGGTGTCGCCTTTGGTTTTGGCGAACTCTTTAATCAGCGCAGCTTTGCGCTCAGGGGTAATCGACATCGTGTTTCTCCATCGTATGTCTGCCCAAAAATCAGGGCGGTTAGATTTGAAACACGCGCTTGGGGCTTAATTGTCCGGCGCGCGCATCACACAGAGCGACCGGTTTTTCCTCATAGGTTGCAAGGACATAACGGCTTGCGTCCAAATCCCCGATATAGCGGGGCCGGGACGCGGCTTTTAAGTCTTTTGCAGCCTTGGGGAGAAGCGGTATCGCTCTTCCTTGCCGAATGTCAAAATGCTCATTTTCCGTGATGGCAAACGCCGGGATGTCGTCCAGCGCCGTCTCAAGGCCGAGCAATTTGTCTTCAGCGGCGCCCCTATGCACTAAATCCTCAAGAGAATCCAGCCCTATTGCAGTCTTTTGCGTAAACGGCCCGACCATGGTCCGGCGCAGATTTTTGACATATCCGACCGTCCCCAGAGCAATCGCTAAGTCGCGCGCCAGGCTGCGAATATAGGTGCCTTTGCCGCAATGCACGTCCAGGGTCAGGACATCCTTTGCCGCATTAATGACGGTGAGAGCGTATATCGTCACAGGCCGCGCTTTCATCTCAGGCTCTTCCCCGGCGCGGGCCAGATCATAAGCGCGCTTGCCGTCAATTTTAATGGCGGAGAACTTTGGCGGGATTTGGGATATTTGCCCTAAAAATCCCGGCAGGGCGGCGTCGATTTCGGCGCGGCTCGGGCGCACTTCGGATGTTTCCAAAACATCGCCTTCAGCATCTAATGTGTCGCGGTGCTCGCCCCACGCAATCTCGACCTCGTAGCGTTTGGACGCCTCGACTAAAAACGGCACGGTTTTCGTCGCCTCGCCCAGCGCAATGGGTAGTATTCCGGTCGCCAGCGGGTCCAGCGTGCCGGCGTGGCCCGCCTTTTGCGCGCTGTAAAGCCACCGCACCTTGCCCACCGCTTGGGTCGAGGTCATGCCGTAAGGCTTGTCAAAGTTTACCCATCCATGGACGGGATTGCCTTTTTTGCGGCGTCCCATAATCAGAGCCTAGACAAGGTCTCCCGGTTTGCCGATTTTCTTTTCCATATGCGCGTCAACAGCATCAATGGCGCCCTGTTCGGAGTTCAGGCTGCGGATTTCGGCTTCTTTTTGCGCCCAGAGACGGCGCTGATATTTGATCGAGATAATATCAGTAATGACCAAAACGGCGATGACCAGATAGAAGCTTGATTTGCTCATGGCATCAATCGGGAAGCCGAACAGCTTCATATGCGCCAAATGCGCGCCCTCAGTCACCAGCAGCACGCCGACGAGGAACAGGATAAACAGGCCCATGACTTCATACATGCGGTTTTTCTTTAAAAACTCCGTCACCGTATCGGCCAGCAGCAACATGGCCACGGCCGAGAAGATAATCGCAATCGCCATCAGCGGCACTTGGTAAGTCACGACTTTCACGCCGTCGACCATTGTGCTCTCCGACGCAATCGCCATGGCGGACAGGATGGAGTCAAATGAGAACACCACATTCATGGCCACAATCAGCACAATCGCTTTGGCGACAGACAAGCTGCGCCCGCCTTCGCTGTGCTCAATATGTTTAACGGTCAGCATATGGCTGATTTCTTTGATGGCGGTGTAGATAATGAACGCGCCGCCGACGAGGGTGACGAGGGATTGCAGGGTAAATTCGGCTTCAAATATCTTGCCTAAAGTCGGTGACCAGAGCGGTTTGGCC
The DNA here is from genome assembly GCA_938010385.1 of uncultured Robiginitomaculum sp. Taxonomy (GTDB): domain Bacteria; phylum Pseudomonadota; class Alphaproteobacteria; order Caulobacterales; family Maricaulaceae; genus Robiginitomaculum. Next base: position 242 of record CALLVD010000068.1, on the reverse strand, counting down.
AGCGCGCCGAACGCCAGCACAATCACGACCAGCAAAACAATCCGAAAAATCATCGCCAGCAAAATACCGATTTGGCGCACTTTTTTGGCCTCTTTCGGATTGCCGACCTTATTACTCTCAATGGCAATATAAAGCAGGTTATCAAAGCCCAGCACGGCTTGCAGCATAACCAGCATCAGCAGGGTAAACAGGCTTTGCAGGGTGAAAAGACCGTCGAAGTTAAAAAACTGTTCCATGGGGCA
>CALLVD010000067.1 GCA_938010385.1 uncultured Robiginitomaculum sp. | reverse complement strand
GCAGTTCTACTTCAGAACCACAGACGTGACGGGTGTTGTGACGCTGAATGCGGGCACAGAAATGGTCATGCCGGGCGACAATGCTGAGCTGAACGTTGAACTGATCGTGCCGATCGCCATGGAAGAGAAGCTGCGCTTCGCGATCCGTGAAGGCGGCCGCACAGTCGGCGCCGGCGTCGTCGCGAAAATCACGAAGTAAGAAAATAACGGCCCGCGCGCCAATCACGGCGCGCGGCTTTTTGTAAAAAGCAAATTCGGACTAAAGTTATGGAACGTCAAAATATTCGCATCCGGCTAAAAGCCTTTGACCACCGTATCCTGGATCATTCGACCCTGGAAATCGTGTCAACGGCCAAGCGTACCGGCGCCACTGTGCGCGGTCCGATCCCGCTGCCGACGCGCATCGAAAAGTTCACTGTGAACCGCTCACCGCACGTCAATAAGAAATCCCGCGAGCAATTCGAGATCCGCACACATAAGCGCATGCTCGATATCGTGGATCCGACGCCGCAAACCGTGGACGCGCTGATGAAGCTCGACCTCGCTGCCGGTGTTGATGTTGAAATTAAACTGGGAGCCTAGTCATGCGGACCGGCCTTATAGGAAAAAAACTGGGTATGACCCGCGTGTTTGATGACACCGGCTCTCATGTCCCTGTCACAGTTCTGGCATTGGAAGATGTTCAGGTTGTGGCCCACAAGACGCAGGAGCGTGACGGTTACACCGCACTTCAGCTCGGCGCGGGCGCGGCAAAAGTGAAACGTGTTTCCAAAGCGGAACGCGAGCGCTTTGCCAAGGCTGCCGTTGCTCCTAAGCAGAAATTGATTGAGTTTCGCGTGCCTGCGGACAACTTCATTGAAGTCGGCGCAACGCTGACTGCTGACCACTTTGTGGCCGGCCAGAAAGTTGATTGCGCGGCAACATCGCAAGGTAAAGGTTTTGCCGGCGCGATGAAACGCTGGAACTTCGGCGGCTTGCGCGCGACCCACGGCGTCTCGATCTCTCACAGATCGCACGGCTCTACCGGTCAGTGTCAGGACCCGGGTAAGGTTTTCAAAGGCAAGAAAATGGCCGGTCACATGGGGGCGCGCCGTATTACGACGCAAAACCTTGAGATTGTTCGTGTTGATGCCGATCAAGGTTTGGTTTTGGTTCGCGGCGCTGTGCCGGGCTCCAAAGGCGCTTGGATTGAAGTTCGCGATGCCGTCAAAGGCACGAAAGCGGCTGACCTCCCGACGCCGGGCGCGTTTAAGCCGGCCGGCAGCAAGCCTGCGGCCAAGACAGACGAGGCTCCGAAAGCGGACGCAGATTTCGTTGACGCGATTATCCTTGTCGACGGCATCGGTCCTAAAGGTGAGGAAGCCTTGAAAGAGGCCGGCGTTACCAAGCTGACTGAACTGGTCGCTATGAGCGCTGAAGAAATCACGGCTTTGGAAGAGAAAATCGGCAAGCCCGGTGCTGTCGCCAAAGGTGAATGGATTGAGCAAGCCAAAGAAATGATTGGCGGTGCAGAACCGCGTTCGCAGGTCGACAAAGACCTGGCCGCGAAAATGCGCGCAGACCGTAAGGACGCTTAGAGATGAAACTCGACGTAACAACACTCGACGCTAAAAAATCAGGGTCTGTTGACCTTGATGACGGCGTATTCGGCCTCGAGCCACGCAAAGACATCCTGCATCGCATGGTGCGTTATCAGCTGGCTAAGCGTCAGTCCGGTAACTCCCACGTTCAAGAGCGCGGCGATGTCAAAAAGACAACCAAGCGTATCGGCAACCAAAAAGGCGGCGGTACAGCCCGTCACGGTAACGGTTCCGTATCTCAGTTTCGCGGCGGCGGTAAAGCTCATGGTCCGCGTACGCGCAGCCATGCTTTTGACCTGCCGAAAAAGGTTCGCGCCTTGGCCCTCAAGCACGCGCTGTCTGCCAAAGTCGCCTCCAAAGAGCTTATCATCATTGATGATGCGGCTATGAAGGATGCCAAAACATCTGAATTGGTCAAATCATTGGCTAAGCTGGGCGTCACAAACGGCCTGATTATCGGCGGCAGCGAGCTGGACAGCAATTTGTCCCGCGCGGCCCGCAACGTCCCTAACCTCGATGTCCTGCCAAGCCAGGGTGCCAACGTCTATGACATTTTAAAGCGTCATACTTTGGTTCTCTCCAAGCAAGCCGTCCAAGATCTGGAGGCTCGCCTGAAATGAGTGTAGCAGCCCGCCATTACGATTGTATCGTCTCTCCGATTATCACGGAAAAATCCTCTATTCTCTCCGAGAATAACCAGGTTGTTTTCGAAGTCGCACACGATGCAACGAAACCTCAAATCAAAGACGCTGTTGAGCAGCTGTTTGGCGTAAAAGTCACAGCCGTGAACACGCTTGTCGTTAAAGGCAAGACCAAGCGTTTCCGTGGAACCCCCGGTCGCCGCAAAGATGTCAAAAAAGCGGTTGTGACCTTGAAAGACGGCGATTCTATCGATATCGCGTCCGGTCTTTAGGAGGATCTGAAACATGGCATTGAAGACATTTAAACCCACCTCGCCGTCGCGCCGTAACCTGGTTCAGGTCGACCGCAGCGAGCTTTACAAAGGTCGTCCGGAGAAATCCCTGACAGAAGGTCTTTCTAAAAAAGGCGGGCGCAACAATATGGGCCGTATCACGGCTCGCCGCAAAGGCGGCGGTCACAAGCGTCTTTACCGCTTGGTTGACTTCAAGCGTAACAAGCTTGACGTCACAGCGACGGTAGAGCGTATTGAATATGACCCGAACCGTACGGCGTTTATTGCGTTTATCGTCTATGCAGACGGTGAAAAGTCCTACATTCTGGCGCCGCAGCGCTTGGCTGTCGGTGACACGGTTATCTCTGCTGAGAAATCCGCTGATATTAAGCCGGGTAACTCAATGCCGCTTCGCGGCATGCCTGTCGGGACCATCATTCACAATGTTGAGCTTAAGCCCGGCAAAGGCGGCCAGATTGCCCGCTCTGCCGGCGGTTATGCTCAATTGGTCGGTCGTGACGGCGGATACGCTCAGGTTCGCCTGAAGTCCGGCGAGCTTCGCGCTATCCATCAGGAATGCCGCGCCACTGTCGGCGCCGTTTCCAATCCGGATCACATGAACATCAACCTCGGTAAAGCCGGCCGTAAGCGCTGGCTCGGCGTTCGCCCGTCCGTTCGCGGCGTGGCTATGAACCCGGTTGATCACCCTCACGGTGGCGGTGAAGGCCGTACATCCGGCGGTCGTCATCCTGTGACACCTTGGGGTCGCCCGACAAAAGGCGCGAAAACGCGTTCCAACAAGGCTACGGATAAGTTCATTATCCGCTCACGCCACAAGAAGAAAAATCGGTAGGATCAGATTATGCCACGCAGTGTTTGGAAAGGCCCGTTTGTTGACGGGTATCTCTTAAAAAAGGCCGAAGCGGCACGGGCTTCAGGTCGTAATCAGGCGATTAAAACCTGGTCACGCCGGTCAACCGTATTGCCTAACTTTGTCGGCCTGACATTTCAGGTCCACAACGGCAATAAGTTTGTCCCTGTCCTGATTTCAGAAGACATGGTCGGCCACAAGCTGGGTGAATTTGCCCCAAGCCGTACCTATTACGGTCATTTGGCCGATAGAAAAGGGAAGCGGAAGTAGATATGTCTGCCACTAAAAATAAACGTCGCGTAGCCGACAACGAAGCTATGGCGAAAACCCGTATGCTGCGCACCAGCCCTCAAAAGCTGAACCTCGTTGCGCAGATGATCCGCGGTGCCAAGGTTGAAAAAGCGCTCAATGATCTTGCATTTTCCCGCAAGCGTATTGCCGGTGACGTTCGCAAGACTTTGCAGTCTGCCATTGCGAATGCTGAAAACAATCACGGCCTTGATATTGACAGCCTTGTTGTTGCCGAAGCTTTTGTCGGTAAGAACCTCGTCATGAAGCGTTTCCGGGCTCGCGCGCGCGGCCGGGGCGCACAAATCTTAAAGCCGTTCTCTGAGCTGACAATCATTGTCCGCGAAGTGTCTGAAGAGGAGGCCGCGTAATGGGTCAGAAGATTAACCCGATTGGCCTGCGCCTCGGTATCAACCGCACTTGGGATTCCCGCTGGTATGCCAACACGGCCGAATATGGCGATCTGTTGCATCAGGATTTGGCTATCCGCGAGTTCTTGCAAAAAGAACTTAAGCAAGCCTCTGTGTCCTCAATCATTATTGAGCGGCCGCACAAAAAATGCCGCGTCACAATCTACACGGCGCGTCCCGGTGTTATCATAGGTAAAAAAGGCGGCGACATTGAGAAGCTGCGTCAACGGCTGATGAAAATGGTCGACGGCGAAGTGTTCCTCAACCTTGTTGAAGTTCGCAAGCCGGAAGTCGACGCGACGCTTGTTGCTGACGGCATTGCCCAGCAGCTTGAGCGCCGGGTTTCATTCCGCCGCGCTATGAAGCGCGCCATGCAGTCTGCCATGCGCATGGGCGCTGTCGGCTGTAAAATCAAACTTGGCGGCCGTCTCGGCGGTGCTGAGATTGCGCGCGACGAGAAATATCAAGAGGGCTCCGTGCCTTTGCACACTATGCGTGCCGACATCGATTACGGTGTTTGCCGTGCTGAGACGGCCATGGGCATTATCGGCATTAAAGTGTGGATCAATAAAGGCGAGGTCATGGAACATGATCCGTCTGCGCACGAGCGCCGCATGAACGAGCAGGGCAATGACCGCTCCGGCGGCGGACGCGGGCGCGGCGGTGATCGCGGTGATCGTGGCCCCCGTCGCGACAATCGCGGCTAACCAAAAAAGAATAAAGGACGAAGGCGATGTTACAGCCAAAACGTACAAAATTCCGTAAAGCCCATAAGGGCCGGATCAAAGGCAATGCCAAAGGCGGATCTACGCTGAATTTCGGCTCCTACGGTCTGAAGGCGCTTGAGCCTGAGCGGGTTACAGCGCGCCAGATCGAGGCGACACGTCGTGCGATCACGCGTCACATGAAGCGTGCCGGCCGCGTTTGGATCCGCATCTTCCCTGATGTGCCTGTTACGAAAAAGCCGACCGAAGTCCGTATGGGTAAAGGTAAAGGCTCCGTCGAGTTTTGGGCCTGTAAGGTTAAGCCCGGCCGGATCATGTTTGAAATTGACGGCGTTTCTGACGCTGTTGCCCGCGAAGCTCTGCGTCTCGGCGCGGCCAAGCTTCCGGTAAAGTGTAAGGTTGTCACCCGTCCGGGTGAGTAAGAAAGGCGAAGTTATGAAAGCGACAGACGTCAGAGCGCTCAGCGCCGATCAGCGTCAGGAAGAGCTCCTGAAACTGAAAAAAGAACAGTTTAATCTGCGGTTCCAAGTGGCAACAGGTCAGCTGGAAAATACGGCCCGGTTTCGCGCCATTCGCCGCGATATCGCCCGTTTGAAAACCATCATGCGCGAAACCCGCGCCGCTGAAGCTGCGAAGTAGGATACACAATGCCAAGACGAATTTTACGAGGCGTCGTTGTCAGCGACAAGACTGATAAAACAGTTGTAGTGCGGGTCGAAAGAACGTATCTGCATCCGCTTCTGAAAAAGACTGTGCGCCGGTCCAAAAAGTACCACGCACATGACGAAGCAAACGCAATTAAAGTCGGTGAACAGGTCTCTATTCAAGAGTGCCCGCCGCGAAGCAAACTCAAGCGCTGGGAAGTGTTGGCTAAATAGCCTTCGCCTCTCCGCTCCGAAATAATTTATAAAGAGGTCTGACAATGATTCAGATGCAGTCAAATTTGGAAGTTGCCGACAATTCCGGCGCCCGCCGTGTCCAGTGCATTAAAGTGCTGGGCGGTGCCGGTCGTCGTTATGCTCATGTCGGGGACACTATTGTCGTCTCTATCAAAGAAGCGATTCCGCGCGGCAAAGTGAAAAAAGGCGATGTGCGTAAAGCCATTGTTGTTCGCGTCCGCAAAGACATTCAGCGCCGCGACGGCTCTGTCATCCGTTTTGATGGCAACGCTGCGGTTATTGTTAACGATAAAGGTGAGCCGATCGGCACACGGATTTTCGGCCCGGTTCCGCGCGAGCTTCGCGCAAAGAACCACATGAAGATCGTGTCTCTGGCTCCTGAGGTACTGTAGTCATGGCTGCTAAGATTAAAAAAGGCGACACGGTCGTCATTATTGCCGGCAAAGACAAAGGCAAAAAAGGTCAGGTCACACGTGTTGTGCCGACTGAAGGTAAAGTCATTGTCTCAGGCGTGAACGTTGTTAAGCGTCACACCAAGCCGACCCAAGAAAACCCGGACGGCGGCATTCGCACATTCGAAGCGGCGATTGCTGTGTCCAACGTGTCTATGATTGACCCGTCAAGCGACAAGCCGACCCGCGTCGGTTTTAAAACGCTTAAAGATGGCAAGAAGGTCCGTGTGGCCACAAAATCAGGAGAAGTCCTCGATGTCTAAAGCTTATGAGCCACGCTTGGCCGCCAAGTATCGCAGCGAAATTCGCGCCGCGATGCAAGAGCAGTTTAAGTACACAAATTCTATGCAAATCCCGGCGATTGAAAAAGTCGTGCTCAATATGGGCATTGGCGCTGCTGTCGGTGATTCTAAAAAAGTTAAGTCAGCGATTGCTGATCTTGAGTTGATTGCCGGTCAAAAGCCGGTGCCGACTGTCGCCAAGAAATCTATTGCTGGCTTCAAGCTTCGCGAAGGCATGACAATCGGCGCAAAGGTGACTTTGCGCGGTGATCAAATGTATGAATTTTTGGACCGCTTGGTTAACATCGCGCTGCCGCGCGTTCGTGACTTCCGCGGCCTGAACGCAAAATCTTTTGATGGCAATGGCAATTACGCCATGGGCATTAAAGACCAAACCATCTTCCCTGAAATTGATTATGATAATATCGATCAAATCTGGGGTATGGATGTTGTTGTTGCCACCTCGGCAAACACAGACGAAGAAGCCCGCGCACTGTTGGCTGCGTTTGATTTCCCTTTTCCTAAAAAGAAATAATCAAGCGAACGCATCAGGCAAAGCATAGCTCGTAAGAGCTGATAGCAAACTAAAGGACTAAAAATGGCAAAAGTAAGTGCAGTTGAGCGTAATAAAAAACGCCAACGTCTTGTCGCAAAATATGCGGCCAAGCGTGCAGAATTAAAGGCAATCGCCCGCAATACAGAGCTTCCTGTGGAAGAGCGTTTTGCAGCGCAGTTAAAGCTCGCCGATCTTCCCCGCAACAGCGCGCCGTCTCGCGTGCGTAATCGTTGCCAGGTCTCCGGCCGTCCGCGCGGTTACTACCGCAAAATGAAAATGTCCCGTATCGCACTGCGTGAGCTTGGCTCATTCGGTTTGATCCCGGGCCTTGTTAAGTCCAGCTGGTAGGGAGCGCGTAGATGTCTTTTTCAGATCCTGTCGGTGATATGATCACCCGTATCCGCAACTCCCTGATGCGCGGAAAATCAAAATGCTCAACGCCGGCGTCAAAGCTGCGCGGCCGGGTCCTCGATGTATTGGCCGATGAAGGCTATATTCGCGGTTATTCCGAGCTGGAAGTTGACGGTTTCAAGACCTTTGACATTGAGCTTAAATATTTCGAAGGCGCTCCTGTTATCCGCCGTATTTCGCGCGTGTCCAAGCCCGGACGCCGTGTTTACACATCGGTCAAGAGCCTGCCGCAAATCCGTAACGGTTTGGGTATTGCGATCCTGTCGACGCCAAAAGGTGTCATGAGCGATCACGCTGCACGCGACAACAATGTCGGCGGCGAAATCCTTTGCCAAGTATCATAGAGGGGATTGATTATGTCCCGTATCGGTAAAAAACCAATTGAAGTGCCGTCAGGCGTCACCCTGACGCAAAACGGTCAACACATCGCTGTTAAAGGCCCGAAAGGTCAGCTGGAGTTCACGCTCCCTGATGCTGTCACCGGCAAGCTTGACGGTAATGAGTTTACAGTCACGCCCGTCAAAGAAGATAAAACCGGCAAATCCATGTGGGGCATGTCCCGCACAATGATTGCCAATCTTATCGAAGGCGTCACAAACGGCTATAAAAAGAATCTTGAGCTGCACGGCGTGGGTTATCGCGCACAGGCTCAGGGCAGCAAGCTGACCATGCAGCTCGGCTTTTCACACGACATTATCTTTGAAGCGCCGGAAGGCATTTCAGTGTCTGCGCCCAAGCCGACCGAAATTGTCGTCGAAGGCATTGATAAGCAGGCTGTCGGCCAAGCCGCCGCTAAAATCCGCGAGTACCGCAAGCCGGAGCCTTATAAAGGCAAGGGCGTGCGTTATCAGGGCGAATATGTCCGCCGCAAAGAAGGTAAGAAGAAGTAGCCATGAAAACAGCTCAGCAAAATACGCGCCGCCGCGCCCAACGGGTTCGTCGCCGGCTCAAGAAAAACAACAACGGACGTCCGCGTTTGTCTGTGTTTCGGTCATCAAAGAATATTTATGCCCAAATCATCGACGATGTGGCCGGCGTAACGCTCGCCTCCGCCTCATCACTTGAGAGCAAAGACAAGGGCAGCGATGTTAACGCAGCGGCCGCCGTTGGCAAATTGATCGCCGAACGCGCGCAAAAAGCCAAAGTTGAAGACGTTGTCTTTGACCGCGGCGGATATCTGTTTCATGGCCGGGTGAAAGCTCTGGCAGACGCGGCTCGCGAAGCCGGTCTCAAGTTTTAGGAGAAATACATGGCCCGTGAAGATAACAGAGGTAAGCGTCGTGACCGCGAGGAAGAAACTCCGGAATTCATCGACCGACTGGTTCACATTAACCGCGTTGCGAAAACCGTAAAAGGCGGACGCCGCATGGGTTTTGCGGCCCTCGTCATCGTCGGTGATGAAAAAGGTCGCGTCGGCTTCGGTAAGGGTAAGGCCCGCGAAGTTCCTGAAGCGATCCGCAAAGCCACAGAAGAAGCCAAGCGCAACCTTATTCGCGTTCCGCTTCGTGAAGGCCGCACCCTGCATCATGACGTTCGCGGACGTCACGGCGCCGGTAAAGTCATCATGCGCGCAGCCCCTCCCGGGACCGGCGTTATTTCCGGCGGTCCGATGCGGGCTGTTATGGAATGTTTGGGCGTTCAGGACGTTGTTGCCAAATCACTTGGCACGTCCAACCCATACAACATGGTTCGCGCGACATTTGACGGTCTTAAGCGTATGGAAAGCCCCCGCACGATTGCTGCCAAACGCGGCATGAAAGTCGGAGAGCTGACAACACGCCGGACTGACGGTGCATCTGCACCTGACGCAATCGAAGCATAACCTAAGGTAATCGGAGACTTAAGATGGCAGCTAAGAAAAAAGCAACGCTGACGGTCAAACAGACCGGAAGCCCGATCCGCCGCCCGAAAGACCAGCGCGCAACGCTTGTCGGTTTGGGTTTGGGTAAAATCGGCCGCACCCGCGTGCTCGAAGATACGCCTTCGGTTCGCGGCATGATCGCTAAGGTCAGCCACATGGTGACAATCGTCGAAGACTAGGTCTTTGGCTGAATTAATTTTTAAGGCCGCGTCGCAATTTGGCGACGACCGGTCTGATGGAGAATAAAATGCGTTTGAACGAACTCGCAGATAATCCCGGCGCTACTAAAGACCGCATTCGCGTCGGTCGCGGTGTCGGTTCCGGCAAAGGCAAAACCGCCGGCCGCGGCGTAAAAGGTCAAAAGTCACGCTCCGGTGTGACAATCGGCGGTTATGAAGGCGGCCAAATGCCGATATTTATGCGCCTGCCAAAGCGCGGCTTTAACAAGCCCAACCGTTTGAAATTTGCAGAGCTGTCTATTCGCCGCTTAAACCAAGCTGTTGAAGCCGGCGTTCTGCCTAAGGGCGATATCGATGCAGCGGCTCTGGTAAATGCCGGCGTAATTCGCCGCGAACTGGATGGCGTGCGTCTTATTGGCTCCGGCAAGCTAACGGGTAAAGTTAATCTTGTTGTACGCGGTGCAACGCCGGGCGCGACGAAGATCGTTGAAGCTGCCGGCGGTACTGTCAACGTCACGGGCGTTAAGCCGGCTAAAGTTGAGCGTACTGTTGCTGAAAAGCCTGCTAAAAAAGCTAAACCTGCTCCTAAAAAGGCAGCGCCTAAAGCTGAAGTGCCTAAAGCTGAGCCAAAGCCTAAAGCTGAAGTTAAGAAGGCTAAGCCAAAAGTTCTTTATACTGATGGCGCGACTGACGGAGAGCCTGATGATCTTAAGAAGATCAAAGGCATCGGCCCTAAGTTTGAAGGTGACTTGAACTCTAAAGGTATCTATTACTATCGCCAGATTGCAGCTTGGAAAAAAGCTGACATCGAAATGGTCGAAGGCATTATTGATAGCTTCCCCGGTCGCATCGAACGCGATGAGTGGGTTAAGCAGGCGGCCGAACTGGCCAAGGGTTAAAACAGATATGCAAGCTAATTACAGATTAGCTTGCTCATAAATATTTTTTGGCCCCCTTTTCTTGAAATAAGATCTGCGGGGCCTATCTTATTTTAAAGAGGCAATAATCATGGCGTCAGCATCGCAACAAATGGCCAAAAATATGAACCTTGGCGCCTTTGGCAAAGCCAAAGATTTGCAAAAACGCCTTTTGTTCACACTGATGATTTTGGTCATCTACCGCCTCGGCACTTACGTGCCTGTTCCCGGCATTGATCTGGCAAAATATGCGCAGACATTTTCAGCCGGCGCAGGCGGCGTTTTGGATCGCGCCAATATGTTTTCCGGCGGCGCTGTCGAGCGTATGGCTGTCTTCGCCCTAAACGTTATGCCGTATATTACGGCGTCGATTATCATGACCATGATGAAGAAGACGGTTCCGTCGCTCATCGTGCTGGATAAAGACGGCGGACAGCAGGGCCGCCAGCAGATTAACCAATATACCCGTTATCTGACGGTTTTTTTGGCGATTTTCCAAGCTTACGGCATTGCCAAACTGCTTGAAAGCTCGGGCTCTGTGATTAATCCCGGCCTGTTTTTCCAGGCGACAGCGGTTATTACCCTGGTTGGCGGTACCATGTTCCTGATGTGGCTCGGGGAGCAAGTCACAGCGCGCGGCGTGGGTAACGGCGTCTCGCTTATCATTTTTGCCGGCATTGTGGCCGAGCTTCCCAAAGCGATTTTCCAAGTTTTAAATCTGGGCCGCGAAGGCTCTATTGCCGGCTCGCTCGTGCTTATCTTGCTGGCTATGTCACTGGCATTGACCATGCTGATTGTCTTTGTTGAGCGCTCGCAGCGCCGCCTTTTGGTGCAATATCCGAAACGTCAAATGGCCGGCGGCAAGCAGTTTGGCGGCGAGAGCTCCTTCCTGCCGCTGAAGATTAACACGGCCGGCGTTATCCCGCCGATCTTTGCGACATCGCTTTTGATTTTGCCGGCGACGGCGGGCTCTGTTTGGGGTGAAACCGGCCCGCAATGGCTGCGCACTGTATTGGCCTATACCAGCTATGGCTCTATGCCTTACTTGGTCATGTATGGCGTGCTCGTTATCTTCTTCTGTTTCTTCTACACAAGCTTTGTCTTTGATGCCGATGACACGGCCGATAATTTGCGCAAGCAGGGCGGCTTCCTGCCGGGCATTCGTCCGGGCGCCCGCACGTCTGAATATCTGACTTATGTTATGAACCGGCTGACACTTATCGGCGCGCTCTATGTCGCCTTCGTTTGTATATTGCCGGAATATCTGATTTCCCAAAATCAGAACATTCCGCCCAGTGTCGGCATGTTGATCGGCGGTATGTCGCTTTTGATTATCGTATCTGTGACCATTGATACAGTCTCGCAAATTCAGTCTCATCTGATCGCTCACCAATATGAGGGCCTGATCAAGAAGAGCAAAATGCGCCGCCGCAATCGTTAGGGGGAAAGCGCGATGACTATGAATCTGATTATGTTCGGCCCGCCGGCCGCCGGTAAAGGCACGCAGGCCAAAAAGCTTGTCGCCGGCCGCGGCTACATCCAGCTCTCAACCGGCGATATGCTGCGCGCAGCCAAAGCCTCCGGCACAGAGCTGGGCCAAAAAGTGGCCGGCATTATGGACCGCGGCGAACTGGTGTCCGACGCCATTGTCATTGCTTTGATCGAAGAGCAGCTCGACTTAAACCCGAATGCGGCGGGTTTTATCTTTGACGGCTTTCCGCGCACCGTGCCGCAAGCCGAAGCGCTTGACGCCAGCCTGTCCGGACGCGGGCAAAAAGTTGATACGGTTATCCGCCTGAAAGTCGATGACGCGGCGCTGACGCAGCGAATCGTCAAGCGCTTTGAACAAGAAGGCCGCAAGGACGATAACCCCGAATCCTTCAAAGTACGCCTAAGCGCCTATAATGAGCAGACAGCGCCGCTTTTGCCCTACTACAGCGCGCAGGGGAAGCTCACTGAAATTGACGGAATGGCCGATATTGACACGGTTGCCGGCCAAATCGAGCAGATATTAAGCCGCTATGATGCGGCCTCACCAACGGGCGCAAAAGGGACTGCAAAAAGGTCGCTTTGGGCGCGGATTTTTGGGGCAAAATAGACTCCTTCGCGGTTGACGCGGGGGAAAGTAAATATATAAGTACGCTTTCCGCGGAAAGCCTGACTCTTTCCGCCTTTTTTTGTATGGGCAGAGACTATCTGACCAAACGGCCATAAGGCCAAAGTATTTTTAGGAGACACATCGTGGCACGTATTGCGGGTGTAAACATTCCGACTAATAAGCGCGTCGTTATTGCGCTTACATATATTCACGGCATCGGCCCGGCGAAGTCCCGCGAAATCGTTGACGCGATTAATATCGCTGATGATCGCCGCGTACAGGATTTGACCGACGCTGAAGTTCTGCAAATCCGCGAGCAAATTGACGCCAACCACATGGTTGAAGGTGATCTGCGCCGCGAAGTGAACGGCAACATTAAGCGCCTTATGGACATGGGTAACTATCGCGGTCTTCGTCACCGTCGCGGTTTACCGGTTCGCGGTCAGCGCACTCACACAAATGCGCGCACGCGCAAAGGCCCGGCGAAAGCAATCGCCGGCAAGAAAAAGTAGGGTAGTACACAATGGCTAAAGAACCGACACGCGTCCGCCGCGCCGCACGCAAGAACATCACTTCCGGTGTTGCGCACGTTAACGCGACTTTCAACAACACTATGATCACGATTGCGGATGCCCAAGGCAACACAATCTCTTGGTCATCGGCCGGCACAATGGGCTTTAAAGGCTCCCGCAAATCGACGCCATACGCGGCGCAGGTTGCAGCCGAAGATGCCGGCAAGAAGGCCGCCGAGCACGGCATGCAGACTTTGGAAGTTAACGTAAACGGTCCGGGCTCCGGCCGCGAATCTGCCGTTCGCGCTTTGCAGGCTGTCGGCATGACCATCACAACTATTCGCGACGTCACGCCAATTCCGCATAATGGCTGTCGCCCGCCAAAACGCCGCCGCGTCTAAGCTGCATGCGTTTTATATCCGCGCCTTATTAAGTAAGGCGCGGCCTTCCGGCCAATATGGCCCCCTTATAATTTTCGCGCCGCGCCTTTGCGCCCGCGTTGACATCGCAAGAGGCATACACTGTGATTGAGAAAAATTGGCAAGAGCTTATCCGCCCGATGAACCCTGAGATTTTCCCGGGCCGCGATCCTATCCGCAACGCAACCATTACAGCAGAGCCGCTGGAAACCGGTTTCGGTATGACCCTCGGTAACGCGCTTCGCCGCGTACTGTTGTCATCCCTGCAAGGCGCAGCGGTTACCGCCATTCAAATCGACGGTATCGTTCACGAGTTCACATCTATTCCGGGCGTTCTGGAAGATGTCACCAATATCGTGCTGAACGTCAAAGGCTTGGCTGTTCGCATGCACTCCGAAGGTCCGAAGCGTCTTCTGCTTAAGAAAGACACGGCCGGCCCTGTGACCGGCGCGGACATCGAAGAAACCGCTGATGTTGAAATCCTCAACCCTGACCACGTTATCTGTACCCTTGATGAGGGCGCGAATGTGCGTATGGAGCTGACGGTCTCTACCGGTAAAGGCTACGTTGCCGCCGCCGATAACCGTCCGGAAGATGCGCCGATTGGCCTGATTTCCATTGACGCTTTGTACTCTCCGGTCAAGCGCGTCGCTTACCGCGTTGAGAACACGCGCGAAGGCCAAGTCCTGGATTATGACAAGCTGATTATCGACCTTGAAACAAACGGCGCGGTCACGCCGGAAGATGCGATCGCCGTTGCGGCCCGTATCCTCCAAGACCAGTTCCAAGTCTTTGTTAACTTCGACGACCCTGAGTCTGCCAAGCGTGACGATGACAAGCCTGAGCTTGATTTCAACCCCGCGCTGCTGCGTAAGGTTGACGAGCTGGAGCTGTCTGTTCGCTCTGCAAACTGCCTGAAAAACGACAATATCGTTTACATCGGCGACCTGATTCAGAAGTCCGAAGCTGAAATGCTTCGCACCCCGAACTTTGGCCGTAAATCTTTGAATGAAATCAAAGAAGTTCTGGCTGTCATGGGTCTGCACCTCGGTATGGACGCGCCAAACTGGCCGCCGGAAAATATCGAAGAACTGGCTAAGAAATACGACGACCATATCTAGGTCATAAGAACTGCCGCCAAAATTATTAAACGGCACACTAATTTAAGAGGATATCGCCATGCGCCATCGCATTGCCCACCGCAAACTCAATAAAACGGCCAGCCATCGCAAGGCGATGTTTGCCAATATGAGCAGCAGCCTGATTGAGCACGAGCAAATCGTTACGACCTTGCCGAAAGCCAAAGAGCTTAAGCCGTTCATGGACAAGCTGGTTACGCTCGCCAAAAAAGGCGATTTGAACAGCCGCCGTCTGGCGATTGCCCGCACCCGCAATGTTGAAATGAGCAAGAAGCTCTTTGACGTTCTGGGCCCGCGCTACGCTGACCGTCCGGGCGGCTATGTCCGCGTCCTGAAGGCCGGTTTCCGCCACGGCGACAACGCGCCAATGGCTGTCATTGAGCTGGTTGACCGCGACGTCTCCGCCAAAGGCGCCGCCGACCTGGCCCGCAACGCTGCAGAGCAGGGCGAAGACGCGTAAGCACGCTAAGCTTCTGCTTTCATTGCGTTATTAATTTTAAAAACCCGCCGGTTTCGGCGGGTTTTTTGTTGGGAAAGGCGGAAAAAAAGAGCACTGATTCTGTATTGTGATATTTGAACCCATTGATATGGTTGCACGTTAAGGGGGAACTATGTCTGATAAAATTAATTATGGTGCGCATGCCCGTCTCTTTCCTACTGTGAAATCAGATGAAGATCGAGCTACCTCAGTATTTTTAGCGTGTCTCAATCTGGTATATGAGTTCCGCAGGGACTTGATGCACACCGTGGGTCGCCGTGTTTCTAAGCGTGGAAACGACTTTAAAGCAACAGTACACCCGAAATTTGGTGGGCGATATTCACCGGAGGATATACCTGATGGGTTGCTTGAGCATAGTAAGACTGGCTCATGGCGTGCTGCGATTGAGGTTAAAATAAAGAAAACAGACTTAAACCAAGATCAACTTGAGAGATATCTTGGCAGGGTTGTAGAAAACAAATTACAGGCGCTTATTACCATTTCAAACGAGATGTGTGCAAACCCCGCTCGCCCGCCTCTGCGGCTTGCGAGTTCTGATAAAAAGCTCCGTAAAGTTCCGCACTTTCATTGGTCTTGGAAATATATATCTCATACTGCGGAAAAATTACTTTTGGACGATGGTGTTTCTGACCCAATTCAAAGGACCATTTTGGAAGAATTTTTATTGTTCCTTCAAGATTCGAAATCCGGTGTTGAAGGTTTTACAGTCATGAACCAAGGCTGGACGGACTTCGTCGATGACTTAAAGGTTCGAGGAACTCCTGAAATACAGTCCTATGAGGATGCCGTTTCCGATTGGCACCAAGAAAGCGCCGAACTTGCAATTATCATAGCGCGAAAATTTAATGCTAAAACAACTCAATTACTGTCGAATGACGATAAGAAATCTTCTGAAAATCGATTAAAAAATGATGTCGACTTGTTGAGGGAGCGCGGTGACTTATATTCTGAGTTTGATATAGATGGCGTAGACCACCCTCTTAGGGTGACCTTAGATGTAGACCAACGCTCGCTCAGAATTTCTATGCGTCACGAATTAAGTGACAAAGTAAAAACACCCCATAAGCGTATCGAAAGATTTCTGCGTCAATTCAAAGATGACAATGATGAAGATAGGTCAGGAAAACATGAGCATATGCATATTTTTGCTAAATGGCCGTATTTATCAGAGATGACAAACACCACATTATTTGACGCAATTCAAAGGATGGTTGATGGTGAACTGCAAGGGTCTAAGCTCATCAGAGATGATAAAGACTCAATACAGTATGTTGATTTGACTTATTCGCCGATGGGGGTGGCGGGAGATATGCGCAGTCGCAAAAAAATCATATCGACCATAGAAAGTCGCGTGCGATTTTTTTGTGAGCATTATGTTGATTTATAACGTTCCGTCTTGAGTTCAGTGCTTTGCAAGAGAGTCACGTTAGCAGGCGTTTCTGAAAGACCGACAACGAGCTTACAAACATGCAGGGCACCGTCCCTGCTTGTAAAAAGCATTTGCAAAATGGCGCTAAAACCGGCCCGATGGGGGCTGAAGTTTCTCAGGAGTTTTTATGCGCAAATCTGTCTGTTCTGTTTTAGCTGTCTCCGGGCTCGCGCTCGCGCCGGTCGCTGCGGCTTTGCATCCTCATGATCCTGCGCCACATGAGCCGGCGTCCTGTTATGCGCCGCCGCCGGCGGCAAAGGACACGCTTATTTTTCTGGGCGGTTATGACGGCAGCGCAACTTCCAGTGTGACTGTGGTCGGGCAGGACGGCGAAACCAATGCGGCGCGCCTGATTATCGAAGAGGGGGACAGCCCGCTTTATATTATGGCGGCAAGTTTTGAGCCGATGGTTTGGCAGATTGAAGGCGCGGCAGACCGCGTCGCGCAATTTGTCACCGGGCCCGCCCGTATTTCGGAATTTGCAGGGGTCGGCGTGACGGGATTGGAAGCGGGTAAAATAACCTTTTTAGCCTCGGACTGCCTGCGCTATTTTTATAAACTGAAGAGCAAAAGCGGACTGACCGCCCGTAAGACATGGAGCGGCATTGCGGGCCGCGCGCCGGAACTGATGCATGGCCGCTATACGATAAGCTCAATTTCACTGCCTTCGGGGGAGACGGTGAGCCGTGAAGAGTCCTTTGAAGTGCGCGACATTGAGACCCGCTATACAGCGTTTGATTTCAAGGCAGACGGCGTTGCAAAAATTGACCCTGAAGCCGTTATCGCGCCCAAGCCTGTCGAACTTTACGACATTTTGCCGGGTCGCGCCGGTATAGAGCAATTATTGGGGACAGGACATTTAGTCAAAGAGGAAAAGGGACTGCGCATCGTCAAACCGATTAAGCGTTTTCCCGCGCGCTTGACCGGAGCGCAAAGTGTGAAATTCATATTGCCGGCCGATATGCCCATGCCCGCCGGCAGCCCCGGGCATTCTTTTGTAGGGCGCGAAGGGGAGCCGTGCCGGTCATTAATATGTGAATAGGACAGGCGTATAGAGACTCGCTTTTTTGCGGCGCTCCGGGTACAAGCGTGCAAACTTTTTAAAACGCAAGGAGCGCGCCATGAAAGACGCAACACTCGGTATTCACGCCGGTTATGAAACTGACCCGACAACCAAATCCGTCGCGGTTCCGATTTACCAAACTGTCGCCTATGAATTTGACAATGCGCAGCATGGCGCGGACCTGTTTAACCTTGCCGTTCCCGGCAATATCTACACCCGCATTATGAACCCGACCAATGACGTTTTGGAAAAGCGCGTGGCGGAAATGGAGGGCGGCATTGCCGGTCTCGCCGTCAGCGCCGGTTCTGCGGCCATTCACTATGCCATCGTCACGATTGCCGATGTCGGCTCTAATATCGTGACCGTACCGATGCTCTACGGCGGGACCTATACACTGTTTAAACACATGTTCCCGAGCTTGGGTATTGATTGCCGCTTTGCCGCTGATGACAGCGCCGCCGCTGTTGAAGCCATGATTGATGAAAATACGCGCGCCGTCTATTGCGAATCTATCGGTAATCCGTCCGGCAATATCGTGGATATTAAAGCGCTGGCAGAGGTCGCGCATAAGCACGGCGTACCGCTTATTGTTGATAACACGGTTGCCACGCCTTGCCTGATTAAGCCGATTGAGCACGGCGCCGACATTGTTATCCACTCGCTGACCAAATATATTGGCGGTCACGGTAATTCCATTGGCGGCATGATCGTTGACGGCGGCACCTTTGATTGGGTGGCCAATAAAGACCGTTTCAAAATGCTCAACGAGCCGGAGCCAAGCTATCACGGCGTTGTCTATACCGAAGCCATGGGCCCGGCCGCCTTTATCGGACGCGCGCGGACGGTTCCGCTGCGCAATACCGGCGCAGCGCTATCGCCGATGAATGCCTTTTTGATTCTGCAAGGTCTTGAAACCCTATCGCTGCGCATGGAGCGTCACTGTGAAAATGCACAGAAAGTCGCTGAATATTTGGAAAATCATGATGCGGTTGAATGGGTACGCTATGCAGGTCTGAAATCCTCTGAATATTACGATCTGGCGCAGGAATATACAGACGGTAAGCCGTCTGCACTTCTGTCCTTTGGCGTAAAAGGCGGCTTTGATGCGGGCGTGAAATTCTACGACGCGCTGCAGATCTTCAAGCGTTTGGTCAATATCGGTGACGCAAAATCACTGGCGGCGCATCCGGCCTCGACAACCCATCGCCAACTGACCGAAGACGAGCTGTCCGGCGCGGGCGTGTCGCCTGAAATGATCCGTTTATGTATCGGTATCGAGCATATTGACGACATTATAGCTGACCTTGATCAGGCTTTGGCGGCGGCGGTCTAAGCGGCCAATCCGCAAGATTACAAAACTTTAACTGCATAACAGACTCCCGACCCGGCGCAATTTTTGCTAGTTGGTTCGGGGGTCGTATTCATTTGGTGCATGTGGAGGTTTATATGCGCGGTTTAGTTTTATCAGCACTTTTGGCAGCAACAGCCGGCTTAACAGCCGCGCCTGCAATGGCTCAGGATATGAGCCCGACTTTGCTTATTGAAACCGGCCCGAATGATAAGGCGAATTATCGCCGCGTTGTGTTTGTCAAATATCTGTCGGGAAATCAGGTTACAGCCAATTACCGCGCCGATAATCGCACGGAATTTAAGCGTATCGATCCACGCACGCCGCAAGATTTGGTAGACAGCTGCGCCCGCGGAAACGCCACATCTTTACGTGAAATTCGCGCTTTTGCCCGCGATGAAGCGGCCCGCGCCCGGGCCGGCCGCGCGCCGGAAACCCGCAGTTTTTGCGTTAAAAATGTCTCCGGATGGGAACGCGGCAATCGCAAAGCCTATTTGGATCCGATTTTTGACGGTATGCCTGTCAGCATTCAGGGACTTTAGCAAGATTTAAAGCTCGCCGTCCCACACTTTAAATTCGTGGGCAATGCACTGCTTAATCATTTCGCGCCAGACCGGCTCTGCTATCTCGGCTGAGAGGCCGCTTGCTTTCGCTTGTACCAGAACCTTTTCGATAATATCTTCAATCCGCGCAGCGTCGTAAACGTCTTCGCGTTTGGATTTAATGCGTGCGGCGGCATGCATATAGCCTTGGCGCGTAGCAATCAGGCGAACAAGCTGCATGTCTATGGCATCGACTCCGGCGCGAACGTCGCGCATGGTCTCGCAATCCTCCGGCATCGGCGCATCAGGGATTACAGGGTTTTTCGGCATAGCAGTCATAAGCCCGACATAGGCATTTTTCGGGCAAAATGAAAGTGACGATAGCGCGCAGGGCCGGCGGCCCCTGTCACGTCTGCGGGACTATGAGTACATTTTAATGCAGACGGGCCTTTAATCAGGCTTTGTGCCCCCCTAAATTAAAAGCAGACCAAACAGGGGACCGGAATGAGAAACCGAATTATGACAGCGCTCGGCGCTTTGACTGTGACCTTGGGCGCTTTGGGCTTTTCGCAGGCCGCCGGCTCGCAGAACGTCTTTGCGCCGCAACCGGAGCCCGGAAAGTTTGTGCCGGTCAATCAGGCGCAAATGCAAATGTCTTTCTCCCCGTTGGTGAAACAAACAGCGCCGGCCGTGGTCAATGTTTTTTCAAGCCGCACCGTCAAAAGACGGGCCAATCCGTTCATGGATGATCCGTTCTTTTCTCAATTTTTCGGCGGCAGCGCCCAGCCGCGCGAGCGTATGGAGCGCAGCCTCGGCTCCGGCGTTATTGTGCGCAGTAATGGCGTCATCGTCACCAATTCCCATGTGGTAGACGGCGCGGATGAGCTGCGCATCGTTTTAAATGACCGCCGCGAATATGATGCCAAAATTATTGCCCAAGACGCGCAATCGGACTTGGCGGTCTTGCAAATCGACACGAAAGGCGAGCGCCTGCCCGTCCTGCCGATTGCGCAGGACAGCGGGCTTGAGGTCGGGGATTTAGTGCTGGCGATCGGCAATCCGTTTGGCGTCGGCCAGACGGTGACAAGCGGTATTGTATCCGCTCTGGGCCGCACGAACGTAACGGATTTATCCTCGTTTATTCAGACGGACGCGGCTGTGAATCCGGGAAATTCCGGCGGCGCATTGGTCGGTATGGATGGCAGCTTGGTTGGCGTAAACACAGCGATTTTCTCTCGCTCCGGCGGGTCCAACGGTATCGGCTTTGCAATCCCGGCTGAGCTGGTCGGGCGGGCGGTCGAGAGCGCGGTCAAAGACGGCGAGATTGTGCGTCCGTGGATTGGCGCGCGTACGCAGGCTGTGTCATCTGACATGGCGTTAGCGCTGGGGCTTGACCGGCCGCGCGGCGCAATCATCAGCGATATCTATAAGGGCGGACCGTCAGATAAGGCGGGACTGAGCAAAGGCGATGTCATTCTGTCTGTTGACGGCACGCCGATTAATGATGATAGCGGGCTGCGGTTTAAGCTTGCGACGCTTGCGCCGGGACAGCGCGCAACGCTTCAGGTTTTTACCGATAACGGCCGGGAAAAAACAGTGACGGTCAAGGCGGCTCTGATGGAAGAAAGTCCTGCGCCGGATGCGCGCGAAATTGAAGGTGATAATCCGTTTGCCGGTATTGTTGTCGTCAATATGTCGCCCAAATTGGCCGAGAGCCTGGACTTTGATCCTTATATTCAAGGCGTTGTCGTTAGCAAAATCCGCTCGCGCAGCCCGGCGCGCCGCCGCTTTCGTCCCGGCGATATTCTGCTTGAAATTAACGGACGAAAAATCAACGCGGCCAAAGATGTGGCGCGCGCGATTGAGACCGGTAATGACAGGCGCGAATGGGACATTTCGCTTGATCGCGGGGGCCGTATTCAAACCGGCACGATACGCTATTAGAGCGCGCTGCGCGGCCTTCGCCTTGCGGTATGGCCCGCACAATGCCAAACAGGTCGCGTCTTTAATCAGGATTTAGCAGCCCGCCCATGATCGATGCCAATTCAGCAGCCCGAAGCGCGCCGACCTCGGACGGCCCCGGATTGCCTGCCAATATTGTTGATGCGCTGGCATATCCGGCTTTGGCTGTGACGGCCTCGCGCCGCATCATCGCCGCCAATACGGCAGCGCGGGCCTTGTTTGATGATGATTTGGCGGGCAAGGATTTTGTGCGCATCATGCGCCATCCGCACGCTCTGGAATGCCTCAGCCGGGTAATACGGACGGGCGATGCAGAGACGATATCGCTTGAGCTTCAATTTACGACGCGCCGTACATTTGAACTGACTGCCGGGCGAATCGCAGCGCCTGATGAGGCTTTTTTTCTGGTGACATTGCTGGATGTATCAGCCGAGATTGATGCCGAGCGTTCGCGCAGTACCTTTGTCGCCAATGTCAGTCATGAACTGCGCTCGCCTTTAACGACTTTGGCCGGCGC
The DNA here is from genome assembly GCA_938010385.1 of uncultured Robiginitomaculum sp. Lineage (GTDB taxonomy): Bacteria > Pseudomonadota > Alphaproteobacteria > Caulobacterales > Maricaulaceae > Robiginitomaculum. The sequence goes on along the minus strand of CALLVD010000067.1, from coordinate 17,544 downwards.
GGTTGAAACGCTTCAGGGACCGGCGCGTGAAGACCCCAAAGCGCAAGACATGTTTTTAGGCCTTATGTCAGCTGAAACCGCGCGTATGTCCCGATTGGTGGGTGATTTGTTGTCTCTGGCTAAATTAGAGGCCAAAGAGCACGTCGCCCCGGATGGGGCCGTCGATATTGTGCGGGTGATTAAGAGCGTTGTGAACTCTCTTGCGGCGTCAGATACAGATTATCCGAACCGGGTAGAGATTACGGCGCAGCCCGGCATGCTGCCGGTGTCGGGCAGTGAAGACGAACTTATTGAAGTTTTTCAAAACCTTATTGAAAATGCCCTGAAATACTCAACGCCGGCGACGCCTGTGAGCGTTACAATCACGCAGCGCCCGGCCATGACGCCCGGTGCAGGCGGACGGGCAATCATTCTGATTGAAGATCAGGGCGAGGGCATGGAGCGCAAGCATCTCAGCCGGCTGACAGAGCGGTTTTACCGCGTTGATAAGGGCCGTTCGCGCGAAATGGGCGGCACAGGCTTGGGACTGGCCATTACCAAACATATTCTTAACCGGCACCGGGGCCGCATGGCGATCGACAGCACGGTGGGCGAGGGGACCCGGGTTAAAGTTATCCTCAACATTAAACAGGCCGGCTTTGATTAAGGGTGGCCCCTGTCACAAAACTGTCACAAAACTGTAACAAAAGATAAGCGAACGAAGCCTAGGTCGCCTGCATACAGGCGCGATGTCCGCAGCCTCGAATTTAAGGTGACTTTTATGACCAAAAATCTTTTCCTCTCCGCCGCGATTTCATTGACCGCGGCTGTGACCCTGACGGCCTGTTCCGGCGGTGACGCGCCTGCGGCCAAGCAAAGCGCGGACAGCAAAGCGCCGGCCGCAACCGGCAGCCGCGACCAAATCAAAATTGTCGGCTCTTCGACAGTCTATCCGTTCTCGACGGCTGTGGCCGAAACTTTCGGTAAAACGTCAAATTTCAAAACGCCTATCGTTGAGAGCACAGGCTCCGGCGGCGGCTTAAAACTGTTTTGCGGCGGCGTCGGCGAACGTCATCCCGACATCACCAACGCCTCGCGCCGTATTAAGTCCTCCGAAGTCGAGCTTTGCGCGAAAAACGGCGTGGCCGATATTGTCGAAACAAAAGTCGGTTATGACGGTATTGTCCTTGCAAATTCGCGCAAATCTGACCGGTTGGAAGTGAGCTTGCAGCAGGTCTTTCTGGCGCTGGCCAAAGACATTCCGGACGGAAATGGCGGCCTGAAAGCCAATCCTTACACGCGCTGGAACGAAATTGATGCAAGCCTGCCAAACAAGCGTATCGAAATCATGGGCCCGCCGCCAACCTCCGGCACGCGCGACGCTTTTGTTGAATTGGCCATGGAAGGCGGCTGCAAAACCTTCCCGTCTATCGCCGCGATGAAGTCCTCTGATAAGAACCGTTACAAAGCCGTTTGCCATTCCATGCGCGAAGACGAAGCTTTTGTTGAATCCGGTGAAAACGACAATCTGATTGTTCAAAAGCTGAACGCCAATCCGGATGCTTACGGCATTTTCGGCTACAGCTTTTTGGATCAAAATGCCGGTCAGGTTCAGGGCGCGCTCATTAACGGCGTGGCTCCGGAATTTGAAAACATTGCCGATAATTCCTACCCGGTAGCCCGCTCGCTTTATTTCTATACCAAGAAAGCCCATGTCGGCGTTGTTCCCGGTATCGAAGCGTTTTTGGCTGAGTTTTTGGGCAATAAAGCCTCCGGCCCTGACGGCTACCTCGCTGACAAAGGCTTGATCCCAATGCCGGCGGCGGAGCATGCCAAAGTCAAAGCGTCCACACTGGCACTCACCCCGCTGAGCCTGAAGTAAGCCGCGTGGCTGACACAAAAAATATGCTGCTGCGCGAAACCCGCAGCAGCAAAAAGCTCACAGAGCAGGCCATAACCTTTGGCCTGCTTTTATGTTCTTCTGTCGCCATTTTGACGACAATCGGTATTGTCGCCTCGCTTGTGTTTGAAGCGTTTCGCTTTTTCCAGCAGGTGTCCATAACCGAGTTTTTATTCAGCCCGGACTGGAGCCCGCAAACGGCCATTCGGGACGATCAGGTCGGCGCGTCCGGTGCGTTCGGCGTGCTGCCGCTCTTGACGGGTACGCTTTTGATTAGCTTTATCGCGATGGTTATCGCCGCCCCGCTGGGCCTGCTGTCGGCTATTTATCTGTCTGAATATTCTTCGGCGCGGCTTCGCAATTGGGTTAAGCCGATATTGGAGCTTTTGGCCGGAATTCCGACCGTTGTTTACGGGTTTTTCGCCGCGCTGGTTGTTGCGCCGATTATCCGCGCCACCGGCTCCGGGATGGGATTTGAAATCAGTTCTGAAAGCGCGCTCGCCGCGGGCCTTGTCATGGGCATTATGATTGTACCTTTGGTATCATCCCTGTCCGATGATGTAATTTCTGCCGTGCCGCAAAGCCTGCGCGATGCCTCTATGGGCATGGGCGCAACGCAATCGGAAACGATTAAGCGCGTGGTCCTGCCGGCCGCTCTGCCCGGCATTGCGGGCTCGTTACTCCTCGCTACATCGCGCGCCATCGGCGAGACCATGATTGTGGTTATGGCGGCGGGATTGGCCGCGAAGCTGACGCTCAATCCGCTCGAAGCGGTTACGACCATGACGGTGCAAATTGTGACTCTACTGACCGGCGATACATCCTTTGATGATGCCAAGACTTTGGCCGCCTTTGCGATTGCGCTGTTCCTGTTTACCGTCACCCTGATTTTGAACGTCATTGCGCTCAAAATTGTTGATAGATTTAAAGAAGCTTATGACTGATATTTCCACAGCTTCGAGCAGCGTAACGCCCGATTGGACCGTCCAAACGCCGCACCGCGCCAAGCGGGAGCGGGCCGAAAAGCGGTTTCGCGCTTACGGCATTGTCGCCATTAGTATAGCCGTTGCGTTTTTGGCCTCAATGCTGCTGACAATTTTTGTCGGCGGCATGGGCGCGTTCACCTCGTCAAAAATCGGTCTGGATATTACGTTTAATGAAGAGGTCATCGACCCAAGCGGGGCGCGGGATGTCTCTACGTTCCGAGACGCAAATTACCGTCCGCTGATAAGCGACGCGCTGACTGAAATATTTCCTGAGGTGACAGGACGGTCGGAAAAACGTGACTTATATAAACTTGTCAGCTCCGGCGCAGTTTATCAGCTTGAAAACATGGTGACCGAAAACCCTGATCTCATCGGCACAACGCAGCGCGTTTGGCTGACGGCAGGGACCGATGCCAATTTATATCTGGCGGGGAAAGTTGACCAAGATGTGGATGAGTCGTTGCGTCAATTATCATCGGTTCAGACCGGCCGGATTGAAACGCTTAAATCCGGCGGGCATATTAAAACGGCGCTGAATAAAAGTTTTTTTACTAACGGCGATTCCAGAGAGCCGGAGCAGGCGGGCATTTTAGGCGCGTTGTTGGGCTCGTTTTTCTCCCTGTTGGTTTGCTTTGTTATCTCTTTTCCGCTCGGCGTTTTGACCGCGGTTTATTTGGAAGAATTTGCCCGTAAAAACCGGCTGACCGATTTTATCGAAGTCAATATCAATAATCTCGCGGCCGTCCCGTCTATTGTGTTCGGATTATTGGGTTTGGCGATATTTTTGAACGTGTTTAATCTGCCCAGGTCGACCCCGCTGGTCGGGGGCATGGTGCTGGCGCTGATGACTTTGCCGACCATTATTATCGCCTCGCGCGCCGCGCTTCGGGCGGTGCCGCCCAGCGTGCGCGAAGCGGCCATCGGGCTCGGCGCGAGTAAGGTGCAAACGACGTTTCACCATACGGTTCCGCTCGCTATGCCCGGCATGTTGACCGGCACGATTATCGGTATGGCGCAAGCTTTGGGCGAAACGGCGCCGCTGCTGATGATCGGCATGGTCGCCTTTATTGTCGATGTGCCGAGCTCCGTGGTTGATACGGCGACGTCCTTGCCGGTGCAGATTTTCCTTTGGGCGGACAATCCGGAAATCGGCTTTCGGGAAATGACCTCTGCCGCAATTATGGTATTGCTGGTCTTTCTGGTGTTAATGAACCTTCTCGCAGTCTTGCTGCGCAAAAAACTTGAACGGCGCTGGTAATGCGCAAGCTGACAGGTACGTCTATGACTGAATCTTCCCAAGAAACCGAGCGCGATCTCATCATGACCGCCCGCAATGTTGACGTTTTTTACGGCAGCAAGCAGGCGATTAAGAATGTCGATTTGGATATTCCCAAGGGGAGTATTACCGCGCTTATCGGGCCGTCAGGGTGCGGGAAATCGACGTTTTTACGGTGTTTAAACCGGATGAATGACCGCATAGATATTTGCAAAGTTTCCGGCGATATCCGATATGCCGGTCAAGATATTTACGCGCCCAAGGTCGACCCTGTCGCCCTTCGCGCGCGCATCGGTATGGTCTTTCAAAAGCCCAACCCGTTTCCGAAATCTATCTTTGATAATGTCGCTTACGGCCCGAAAATTCACGGCCTGTCATCGTCAAAATCAGAAATGGCGGACCGCGTTGAAACGGCGCTGAAACAGGCCGGGCTTTTTGACGAAGTGTCCGATCGTTTGGATGAACCCGGCACGAGCCTGTCCGGCGGACAGCAGCAACGCCTGTGCATTGCCCGCGCCATCGCCGTTGAGCCGGACGTGATTTTGATGGATGAGCCATGCTCGGCATTGGATCCGATTGCAACTGCCGTTGTCGAAGAGTTGATGGAAAGCATGCGCGATGATTACACAATCGCGATTGTCACCCACTCTATGCAGCAAGCGGCGCGCATTTCGCAAAAAACAGCCTTCTTTCATCTCGGTGAATTGATTGAATACGGCGACACCGGGCAAATTTTCACAAATCCAAAAGAGACCCGCACGCAAAGCTATATCAGCGGCAGGATAGGATAAGTTATGAATACCGATCACATTGTTTCATCATTTGATGCCGATCTAAACCGGATTGAAAGTTTGGTTTTGGAAATGGGCGGCCTTGTAGAGCAGCAGCTTTTGACCTGCACAAAAGCCCTGAAATTGGGTGACCGCAGCCTGGCCAAAGACGTTATCCGTAACGATGCCAAAATCAACGCGTTGGAAGCCGAGGTCAACCAAATGTCAATCGAGCTTTTGGCCTTGCGCCAACCCATGGCTTCAGATTTGCGCACTGTGGTGATGACGTTGAAAATTGCCAATCATCTGGAACGTGTCGGCGACTATATCAAAAACATGGCGCGGCGTACGAATACGATTACAAAAGCCGATGCCTTTATCGGATCTGTGTCCACGCTGACGCGCATGAGCGCCAAAGTGCAGGTCATGATTAATGACGCGCTGGACGCCTATAACCGGCGTGACCCGGAAGCGGCAGAGGCTGTGCGCGGCGATGACGAAGATGTCGACCAAATGCATAACGGTCTGTTTCGCGAGCTTCTGACCTATATGATGGAAGACACGCGTAATATTTCCGGCTGTATGCACTTGTTGTTCATTGCCAAAAATATTGAACGTATGGGCGACCACGCCGCAGAAATTGCCGGCGAGACCGTTTATTTGGTCACCGGTGAATGGCCTACGGATAAGCGCGTGAAGGGCGACCGAACCTCGCGCATGATTTTTACGCCGGAGGAACTCGGAGAAGCGGAATAGGGTATGAGTCGCTGCGTTCTGATTATTGAAGACGAGGCTGCCCAGGCGCAGATTTTAAAGTATAATTTAGAATCGGCGGGCTTTGACACGCTGCTGGCTGATAACGGCGCGGACGGCATAGGGCAGGCCCGAAGCAAGTTGCCCGATCTTGTTTTGCTCGACTGGATGCTGCCCGATATGTCGGGGATTAATGTCTGTAAAACGCTCAAAGGTGATGAAGACACCAAGGCCATTCCGGTTATTATGCTGACAGCGCGCGGCGACGAAGATGATAAAGTGCGCGGCTTGACTGTGGGCGCGGACGATTATGTAGTCAAACCCCATTCCATCAAAGAATTGATTGCGCGGATTAAAGCCAATCTTCGCAAATCCGGCCAGGATGACGATATCTTGACCTTTTCTGATGTGACAATGAATATAGAGACTCACCGCGTCAGCCGGGGCGGTGACGAGATTAAATTAGGCCCGACAGAGTTTCGGCTTTTAAAAACTCTGCTGGGGCGCCCCAAAAAAGTTTGGAGCCGCGCGCAACTGCTTGACCGGGTTTGGGGCACGGATATTTATGTGGATGAACGCACGGTCGACGTTCATATGGGCCGTTTGCGCAAGGCGATTAACGTCGGCGGGCGCGAGGATTTAATCCGCACCATTCGCGGCGCCGGCTATGCGTTGGATAAGCATAATTAGCCGCGCTTGACTTGCCTGCGCGCGCGCGGGACATACGGACATGGCTAATCTGTTTACATCGGCAGGACTGGAATCGGAGGCCCCGCGCCCGTTGGCAGACCGGCTGCGTCCGGCGATCTTAAATGAGGTAGTCGGGCAGGATCATTTATTGGGCCCGGACGGTCCACTTGGCCGGATGATGGCTTCGGGGCGACTGACGTCCATGATTTTGTGGGGGCCGCCGGGCGTGGGGAAGACAACCATTGCCCGCTTGATTGCACAGGATGCCGGCCTGCATTTTGAGCAGCTTTCTGCCGTGTTCTCGGGCGTGGCGGATTTGCGCAAAGCCTTTGAAGGCGCGAAAGCCCGGCGTGAAGGCGGGCAGGGCACGCTTTTGTTTGTCGATGAAATTCACCGCTTTAACCGCGCGCAGCAAGACGGCTTTTTGCCTTATGTCGAAGCGGGGATTGTCACCCTTATCGGGGCGACGACCGAAAATCCGTCTTTTGAACTGAACGGCGCTTTGTTGTCGCGCGCGCAGGTTTTCGTTTTAAAACGCCTCGATGATGCGGCGATGACGGTATTGCTCAGCCGCGCCGAAGCTTTGATCGGGGAGCGGTTGCCGCTGACTGATGATGCGCGCGCCGCGTTAATCACGATGGCAGACGGGGACGGGCGTTATTGTTTAGGCTTAGCTGAAACTTTGATGAATATGGGCATAGAAGACGATTTAGATATCGCCGGCCTGTCCGATATTTTACAAAAACGCGCGCCCGCTTACGACAAAAATAAAGACGAGCATTACAACATTATCTCGGCCCTGCATAAATCCGTGCGCGGATCCGATCCGGATGCAGCGCTGTATTGGATGGCGCGTATGCTGACCGGCGGCGAGGACCCGCTTTATATTTGCCGGCGCCTTATCCGTATGGCCAGCGAGGATATCGGCGCGGCGGACCCGGCGTCTTTGATGATCGCCATTGACGCGATGCAGGCTTACAAAATTCTCGGCTCTCCGGAAGGGGAGCTTAATATCGCTCATGCCGTTGTGCATTTGGCAACCGCGCCGAAATCCAATGCGGTCTACGTGGCTTATAAAGCCGCTATGAACAGCGCTAAGAAAACCGGCTCGCTCGCGCCGCCCGCGCATATTTTAAATGCGCCGACATCGATGATGAAAGATTTGGGTTATGGCGACGGCTATCAATATGATCACGATATGCCGGACGGATTTTCGGGGCAAAACTATTTCCCGGACGGTATGGCGCGCCCGCAATTCTACGCGCCGAAAGGGGAAGGCCGCGAGGCTGCAATCAAAGCGCGGCTCGACCGGTTTTCCAAATTGCGCGACAGCCGCGATTAAAACTTTTGCGCGCTGTTATTCCCCGTTAGGGCGTCATTAATAAATTTCCCATGACCCGCTTTTTATGGTTAATTGCCGTTAATGTTCCGGCAGGGATACATTATTTTGGAAGGGGAATCCGATGAGCCAACGCAGTGATGATTACAAGCCGCTGAATTTTTATAAAAAACATGCGCCAGAGGTTAAAGACGGCGCGTCTAAATTTGAAGAAGGCGGCTCATACTGGTTTGTTTGGTTTAAAAACGGCGAGATTGAATTGCTCTCGGAAGATTATACCTCTGCGGCGGGCCGCGATAACGGCATAAAGTCCGTATCGAAAAATATGAAATTGCCGGCGCGTTATAAAATCTTAAAAACTGACAGCGGTAAACATTACTACGATATTCTGGCCGGGAACGGACAATCCGTGGCGACCTCGGTTTGGAAAACAAGCGCAAAGTCTGCAAAAGCGTGGGCTGATTATATGGCCGGAAACGGCTCAAAGCCGCAGGCCGCCTCGAAAGTGAAAGCGAAGCCGGCGCCTGCAAAGGCAAAAGTAAAATCCAAAGCGACCGATAATGAGGATGACTATCGCCCGCTCGCTTTTTTCCAAAAGCATGTGAAGGGCCGTCGGGACGGCATTTATAAATTTAAAGGCGATGACGGCGAGTATTACTTTACCTATCACCAAAACGGCCAAATTGTTTTAATCTCCGAAGGCTATCCGACCACAGCCGCGCGCGACACCGGGGCTGCGTCCGTGCTGAAAAATCTGCCGAATGAAGCGCGATATAAATACGTTAAAATGAAAAACGGAAAACACGAATTTCGTCTTCACGCCGGCAACGGAAAAGAAATTGCCCGCTCCGTTTGGTACGGCTCTGCAGCCGGCGCTGTTGCCGGCGCGGCCATTGTCATGGGCAAGAAAAGCAGTAAGTCAGCCGCCCCTGCGAAAACAAAAGCTGCGCCAAAAACTGCGGCCAAACCTGCACCGAAAGCTGCATCTAAAGCGAAAGCTGCGCCCAAGGCGAGGGCCCGCAATACTGAAGATGATTATCGTCCGCTTGCATTTTATACAAAGCAGACCAAAGGCAGCCCGGACGGCATTGAAAAATTCAAAGGCGAGGACGGCGAGTTTTACTTTACCTATAATGAGAACGGCAAAATCGCTATGATCTCAGAAGGCTATCCGACGGCGGCGGCCCGCGATACAGGCGCAGCATCGGTATTGAAAAACCGCACGCTTGAGAAACGCTATAGCTATCACACGCTGAAAAACGGCAAGCATGACTTTCGTCTCAAGGCCGGAAACGGGCGCGAGATTGCGCGTTCTGTTTGGTATGGCTCGGCTGCGGCTGCGACCACCGGCGCCGCTTATGTCATGGGCAAGCAAATGCGGGCCGTCGCAAAACCAAAGCCAAAACCCAAACCCAAGCCAACGCCCAAACCCAAGGCAACGCCCAAAGCAAAACCGGCCGTCAAGAAAGCTGTGCCTGTTGCGGCTGCTGCTGCGGTTGTCGCCGGAGCCGCCGCTGCGCGGCCCAAGCAGCGTAAAGATGATGATTATCTGCGCTGCAGCGAATATCACAATCGCCCGGTAACGGACGCGCAAAACAATATTGCCGAGTTCACCCATGAAAACGGATTTCACTACTTCGCCGTTTATGACAGCGACGGTGACGTGCGTCTGCGCAGCGAGGGATTCCCGAATAAGGCGGCCCGCCAATCAGAACTGAACGCCGTCATTCGTAATATTGACAATAAAGACCGCTATCAAGAGGTCACGAACGGCGAATACACGATGGAGGTTCTTTATGATGAGGACGACCGGGAAATCGGACGCTCTTGTTTGGGTAAAATCGCGCCGGCCGTTATCGCCCCTGCAGCCGTTGCGCCTGTAGCGGCATCTGCGGCGGCAGCGCCTGCAGCTGCCGCGACGACCGGTGGCGGCGGATTTGGGTGGCTGAAATGGCTGATACCGCTCCTGCTGCTTTTGGCCTTGGCTCTGTTTGGACTGTCCAAATGTAATGACGGCAAAGCGGCGCTTGCAGCAAAACAAGCCGAAGCGGCGAAAGTGGCAGCAGACGCTAAAGCTGCCGCTGAAGCGAAAGCGGCTGCGGCAGCGAAAAAAGCGGCTGATATGAAAGCGGCGGCGCAGGCCAAAGCGGCAGAGGCGGCCAGCGCCGCTAAGCTTGAGGCCGATAAAGTGGCGGCGGCTGCTGCGGCTGTCGTCGACGTACCAAAAGCGGCGGCCGCGCCGGCGCCGCGCCCTGTCTCCGGCGCGCTGAATGCATGCGGTTATTCCGACATTGCTATCTTCAACGTGCCAACGTCAGAGGCGCCTGTCGCCGTGTCGCGCCTTGGCACATATCCTGAGTTCGGAGACAGTCACGGCCTGACGCCGGCGCAGTTCTTTGCCAAGTTGGAGAGCAAGTATAACGGGCTTGAGCAAGACCGTCAGTATTTGGATTATCTGTTCAAATCCATGGGCTATGCCGGCGGATTTAAAGACGCCGATGCAAGCATTGTGTCTGATGTCAGCCTGCCCTACGGCACAGCCGGTCTGCTGGGATTGGGCGTGCAGCATCACTTTGATTATAATCGCCTGAATGTCACAGACACCCGCGATCTTGAAGCGTTCAAGCTTGAATCGCGTAACGATAAGGTCATTCACTTCATGAAGACCTGCGGCAATTATATGTATGCCTGTGAATAGGCGCACTGCGTCAATGCAAAACAAAAAGCCTGCATCACGGATGCAGGCTTTTTTATTGGCAGATATTTAGAAGTTTCAGGCGGGTTGAAGGCCTGCAAAAGTCCAGCTTGTTTGCTCTCCGGCCAGGAACGGGACAAGCGTATGCGGGCCGGCGGCAAACGTTTGCGGAACATCGGATGGGCGGCGCTCTAAGACCATGCGCGCCGTATTGACCGGCAGGCCGTAAAAGGCCGGCCCGTTCAGGGAGGCAAAGCCTTCAAGCTTATCCAGCGCGTTTTCTTCGTCAAAGGTTTGGGCGTAGCTCTCAATGGCAAACGGGGCATTATACAAGCCCGCGCAGCCGCACTCGCTGATTTTGCGGGTCACGTCATGGGGCGCAGAATCTGTGCCGAGGAAAAACTTAGGTGAGCCGGATGTGGCGGCCTTGCGCAGAGCCAGACGATGAGTCTCCCGCTTGGCAATCGGCAGGCAATAATAATGCGGACGAATGCCGCCTTTGAAAATAGCATTGCGCGAAAATGCCAAATGATGCGGGGTAATCGTCGCGGCCACATTCGGGCCTGCGGACATCACGAAATCAGCCGCGTCTGATGTGGTGATATGCTCGAACACGACTTTCAGCCCGGGAAAATCGCGGGCAATGCCGGACATAACGCGGTCAATGAATACGGCTTCACGGTCAAAAATATCAATCTCGGGATCGGTGACTTCGCCGTGAACCAAAAGCGGCATGCCCGCTTTTTCCATCGCCGCCAAAACGCCGGATATATTCGCAATGTCCGTAACGCCGTGGGATGAATTGGTTGTCGCATTGGCGGGGTATAGCTTGCAGGCGGAAAACACGCCTTGGTCAAAACCGCCGATAATCTCATCCGCGTCGGCGCCGTCGGTCAGATAAGCCGTCATTAGCGGAGTGAAGTCGAGCTCATCAGACAGCGCCGCCATAATGCGGTCACGGTACGCTTTGCCGGCCGCAATCGTCGTCACCGGCGGCGCAAGGTTGGGCATGACAATGGCGCGGGCAAATTGCCGGGCGGTGGCATCGACCACGCCGGCCAGCATGTCGCCGTCGCGCAGGTGAACGTGCCAATCATCAGGCTGCGCAATCTCGAGGCGCGTAGGGGAGTCAGTCATAAAATTATTGTCCGTTTATTCGCGGTAAGGATCGCCGAGCATGCTCGCCAGGTGACGGCCGTTTTCGGCTATGGCGGCGGCCTCGACGCTGACCGCTTCGCCGCATTGATTAAAGCGCGCCTGTTGATCGTAAAAGCCATCATTAAACGCTTTGATAAGCTTGGCGCGCCGCTCACGATCTTGCGGCGCTTCAATGTCCATCATAGCGCGGGCTTGGTTGCGCCAGGTTTGATCGCTTTGCCCGAAACAAAGCCGGCGCATGTAATGGAGTTGTCCCAAATTTTTCGCGAGCGCTTCTGCCATGTTGGGCATGGCAATCATGTCATTTTCCAAGCGCTTCTCTATCGGAATATCGGCCGTAGATTCCACGGCGCCGGCTGACGAAGCAGCGGCCAGCATCAGGGCCGCGCATAATGTAAACTCGCGTAACATAGCCTTGCTTTACAGGAGTTTGGAAAAAAGGTCACCGGTCATTCTCAGGACGGCGCGGTTAAAGCGGCGTAGGCCTGAAAAATCACCGCCTGCGTTTTCGGCCACATGCCCAGCGCCTCAATTTCGGTCAGCTCGAACCAGCGGGCATCGGCAGCGTCATCACAGGCGCGCACTTCGCCGGATTCCCAAACCGCTAAATAATCATGCAGGATAAAATGATGGCTGCCGAAATCTGCGTCTATCACGGCGATCTTTTCGAGCAGTTTTGCGCTCACGCCTGTCTCTTCATAAAGCTCGCGCAAAGCCGCCTCGCGCCGGGTTTCACCGGGCTCTAACCGTCCGCCCGGCAGCGACCAATCATCTTTCTTGGGCGGTTTACTGCGCTTGATTAAAAGCACGCGCGCCCCCTTAAAACAGATGACGCCGACAGCGGGAACAGGAGGATTTTTCATGCAATCACTTTGCCCTGATACGCCGGAATATGATAGCCATATCCTATGTGCGGACGTTATACATTAGCCGGGACTTTAGATGAAATCGCGGCCGCGTTTTGCGCTGATGATACCAATGACGGGCTTTGGCCGTGGGAAGGCAGTTATAATATCGCGCCCGCCGCCATCGTGCCGGTGATAGCGCTGAACGGGCAGGGACGCCGCGCCGTGGTGCCGATGCGCTGGGGCCTGCATCCCCATTGGAGCAAGTCCATGCCGGAAGGCCGGCCTATGTTTAATGCGCGCTCGGAAACGGCGGCGGACAAGCCGAGCTTTCGTACGCCATGGAAACGCCGCCGCGCGCTGATACCCTTTGACGGCTGGTATGAATGGGAAGGCGTCGAGACGCCCAAGCAGCCTTATTATATTTATGAGTCAGAGCAGGCAGGCTCGTCGGCCTTTGCCGGCTTGTGGGATCAATACCGTGTGGATGAAGGCATAACGCTGTTATCGGCGACGATTTTAACCACGGCCGCGACGGGCGATATGAAGCATTTGCATCACCGCATGCCGGTGCGTCTGCCTCGGGAATTGTGGGATGCGTGGCTGGAGCCGGACGCGAAGCCGGACGCTCTGATAGCCCACAAGCTCGGCAGTGAAGACTTGGCATGGCACACGGTCAGCCGCGCCGTAAACTCCGGCCGCGCGAGCGGGGCAGAGCTGATTGAGAAAATTACGGCAAGTAATTCGGATGTGCTCTGAGCCGTCCGGTTGGGCCTTTCCATAACCGGCAAAACGCAGTAACAGGCTCTCACCTAATTAAAGAGATAAGCCATGGCTAAAAAGCAAAAACAGTTTCGCCCCAAAGCGCGCCGCCCCAGAGGGTTTGAAGACAAGCCGGCAGACCTGTTGCGCGCTGAGCGGGCGCTGATTGAGGCGGCGTTTTCAGTCTATGATTCGCGCGGATTTGAGCCGCTGCAAACGCCGGCGTTTGAATATGCCGATGCGCTGGGTAAGTTTTTGCCGGATGAAGATCGTCCCAATGAAGGCGTCTTTGCCATGCAGGATGATGACGAACAATGGATGGCGCTGCGCTATGATTTAACCGCGCCTATGGCCCGGTTTGTAGCGGAAAATTTTGACGGCCTCGCAAAGCCTTATCGCCGCTATCAGGCGGGCAGTGTTTACCGCAATGAAAAACCCGGTCCCGGCCGGTTTCGCGAATTTGTGCAATGTGATGCCGATAGCGTCGGCGCGCCGGGCGCGGCGGCAGATGCGGAAATGATTATGGTCGCTGCAGATGTTATGCGCGCGGTCGGCCTGAAAGACGGCGAGTATCAGGTGCGGGTCAATAACCGTAAATTGCTCGATGGCATTTTGGAAAGCTCCGGCGTTCCCGGCACGGACGAAGGCGCGCTGCAACGGCTGCAAGTCTTGCGCGCGATTGATAAGCTTGACCGCCTCGGCGAGCAGGGCGTGCGCGACCTTCTCGGCGAAGGCCGCGAAGATGAGAGCGGCGATTACACCAAAGGCGCCGGCTTGTCGCCGGCCGGAATTGACGCCGTCATGGGCTTTACCACGGCCGGGTCGGGCGAGCGCGAAGCGACGATTAAAGCGCTGGAATCGGTGGTCGGCAATTCAGAACGCGGCATGGCGGGCGTGAAAGAACTGGCCGATATTGACGCTCTGCTGACCGCTTGCGGCTACGCCCCCGACCAAGTGGCGTTTGATACGTCAATCGTGCGCGGGCTTGGCTATTATACGGGTCCGGTCTTTGAAGTGGAATTACTGGCCGATATTCGCGATCGCAAAGGACGGCCGGTACGTATCGGCTCTATCGGCGGCGGCGGACGTTACGATGATTTGGTCAGCCGGTTTAAAGGGCAGCTTGTCCCGGCGACCGGTTTCAGTTTTGGCGTGTCGCGTTTCTTAACCGCGCTCGAGCGTATGGGCCACATGCAGGCGGAAGTAACCCCGCCCGTCATGATTTGTAATTTTGATAAAGCTTTAATGCCAAAATATTTTCAGCTCGCCGATCAACTGCGCGCGCAGGGCATTCGCACCGAAGTTTTCGTCGGCGGCGGCAATGTCACAAAACAGCTGAAATATGCCGATAAGCGCGGCGTGCCCGTCGCGGTCCTGATGGGCGAGGATGAAATTGCGGCCGGTCAGGTCACGCTGAAAGACTTAAAACTCGGCGCACAAATGGCCAAGGCTATTGAGTCCAATGAGGAATGGCGCGAATCCCGCCCGGCGCAAAGCACTGTACCGGCTGATCAGCTCGTCAGCGCGATTAAATCCATATTGGATGCCTAATCGAGGATTTCTGATTCCATATCGACTTCGACGCGCACTTTGCGTTTGCCGTCTTCGACTTTGACCTTTTTCTCGACCGTGATTTTCGCTGGCGCGCAATCATCCATCACCATAGCTGACGCCTTGCCCGCTTTTACCCCGGTCATTGACAGCGGCATAACGGTTTCCCCGTTATTGGTCACCGTAATCGCGCCATCAGGCGCAATGTGAATGGTCGTATCTCCGGACAGGGAAATTGTGCGGCCTTTTTTCGTTTCAGGCTTGCCGTGATGTTTTTTGTCGCCGTGGTGCGTCTCTGTTAGGGTTGAGCGCTCCGGCCGAATTTTCTCTATTCTTATTTCGGCCTTTACAGAGTCATCTTCGCGCAATCTGACAGTGTCGCTGCTTCCCCGGCGAAAGGGCGTAATGAGGTCGACAATTTTATCAATCTCAATGTCGCGTGGCAGATCTTGTGACGCCATATCTTCGGCGATCGGCCCTGCCTGCATCATCACACTGATTTGCGCGCTGTCATGGACTGCGCTGCTGTCTTCATTGTCTTCGATATATCTTTGTTTCTTGTTCTCATAGGCGCGCAGTTTTTTCACATCAACCCGCCCGTTATCGCCGAGAAAGTCGTTAATATTGAAATCTTCCGGCGCGCCGTTATCGACCGCAACCTCGCCGGTCATCGGCATTGGCTTGGGCGCGGGCGTGTGCGGAATCGCAATTTTAGTCTCTGCTTGCTTTTTCAACTTGTCCCCGTGCGGGTGCCCCTGGGCGTTAAACCCTGTGGTGCTGATGCCGACAAAAAGGGCGGCGCCGGCGGCGAGGGTCAGGCGTGAAAGCGTGTTCATAGGAAACTCCAAAGGGCGTTAAGACTGCGTTAACCATAACCTATGCCCGCCGGTCTGCAAAGCGCAGGCGTTTCGCGTTGCAGGTGAAATAGCAGTTGAGAGCTCCCCCGCAGACGGGTCTTGAACCGCGCGCGCTTATCACTAGATTGGCCAAAAGTTCGAAAGCCCGATTATGACCGCCAAAGCCAAACTGGATCTGCGCATCCTGCCCGTAACCCCTCTGTCACAAAATTGCAGCCTGATGTGGGACACGCAAAGCATGGAAGGCGTGCTGGTTGACCCGGGCGGGGAGGCAGAGCGCCTGCTGAGCGATGCTAAAGGTTTGGGCGTGACGGTCACGCAAATCTGGCTGACTCACGGCCATTTGGATCACGCCGGCGGGGCGGAAGATATTCGCGACGCGCTGGGCATAGAGATTATCGGTCCGCACAAAGACGATGATTTTTGGCTGGAGTCTATCGAGAGCAGCTGGGCGAAATACGGCCATCCCGGCATGGGACGTGACTGCAAGCCGGACCGATGGCTGAAGGACGGCGACACGCTGTCATTGGCCGGCGTAACGTTTAACGTCGCCCACTGTCCGGGCCATACGCCGGGTCATGTGGTCATTTACAACACGGATATGAAAATCGCTTTCGTCGGTGACGTCATTTTTCGCGGCTCTATCGGGCGAACAGATTTTCCCAAAGGCAATCATCAGCAATTAATCGACAGCATCACGCAAAAGCTCTGGCCGTTGGGCAATGATATGCGCTTTATTCCGGGGCACGGCCCGATGAGCACATTCGGCCAAGAACGGATTGATAACCCCTATGTCGCCGACAGCGTCGTCGGTAAAACCGCGCCTAATGTGTCGGGGCCGGGATAAACTCAGGCAGCGCCATAGCGGCGACTTGCTTCTTTATTACCGCTAAGTCGGCGTCAGAATAGGCGCTCGCGCCGGGGCACCCCCACACCGCGCCGGGCCAGGCGGCGTCGCCTTTATGGCGCACAATGTGGTGAATATGCAGCTGCGGCACCATATTGCCGAGCGCACCGATATTGAGCTTATCGCCGTCAAAGGCTGTCATGATTGCTCTGCCAAACGCAGCGGATTCGCGCATTAGGGTCAGTTGGTCTGCCGCGTTAAGCTCATAAGCCTCGCGAATAGTCGCGCGCTTTGGCACAAGGATAAACCATGCAAACCGCTTATCCGGCGCGAGCAAAACCCGGCATAGCGGCAAATCGCCGATCGGGATGCAGTCATTAATCAGTTGGGGGTGCAGGGCAAAAGTCATAACGGCTTTTGACACGGCGCCGGCATTGGCGCAATTGAGACGCAAAGGAAATCATCATGCGCGCCCAAATTAAAACGAGCCTCTGTGTTATTATCGCGGTCTTCTTCGCGCTCGCGGGATATCTGCATTTCGCCAAAACCGATATGTTCGCCTCCATCGTGCCGCCCCTGTTGCCGTTTCCGAAAGCCATTGTTTGGGTGACCGGCATTATCGAGATTGTTTTGGCGATTGGGATTGTGCTGCCGAAATATCGGCGTCTCAGCGGGCTGTTGTTTGCGCCTTACCTGCTCGCCGTTTTGCCGGCCAATATCTATATGGCCATGGCAGGCCTGCTGCTTGGGACAGACAGTTTTTCTGCGCCGCTGCTTTGGCTTCGCGTCGCGCTGCAATTCCCGTTAATCGCGCTAATTTTATGGGCGAGCGGAAATTTAGATCGCCGCTCCCTCGAGCGTTAGCAAGGCCCGCTTTTTATCAAGCCCGCCTGCATAACCGCCAAGCCCGCCATCTGCGCTGATAACCCGGTGACAGGGCACAATTATGGCGAGGCGGTTATTGGCATTGGCACCCGCAACAGCGCGAAAGCCTTTGGGACTGCCTACGGATTTGGCGAGGTCTTTATAGCTGCGCGTCTCCCCGGCCGGAATGGCTTGGAGCGCCTCCCACGTTTTGATTTGAAACGGCGTGCCCGGCATAGCGACCGGCGTTTGAAATTCAGATAAATCGCCTT
>CALLVD010000066.1 GCA_938010385.1 uncultured Robiginitomaculum sp. | reverse complement strand
AAACTTTCGGCTATCTTAGCGGCGAGCTTGTCGGCGCTCGCGGCTTTGCTCATTTTCGGCCACGGTAAGGTATCGTCGGGCGTGACGAGTATCATGGTGTTATTATCCCCGCCCATCACGTCGCCGGAGACGTCATTGGCGATAATCCAGTCACAGCCTTTGCGCTTTAATTTGGCTTTGGCGTGGTTGATGACGTCATTGGTTTCGGCTGCAAAGCCGATGACGAGGCCGGGGCGGTTTTTGCCGTTTGATAAGGTTTTCAGAATATCAGGATTTTCGGTCAAATCGAGCGCGCCCAGCCCGCCCGCGGCTTTTTTGACTTTCTGATCGCCGGCCTTGGCGGGCCGCCAATCGGCGACGGCAGCCACGGCGATGAACACATCAGCGGGCAGGGCGGCTTCGCAGGCGGCGAGCATATCGCGGGCAGTCTCGACATTAACGCGGGTCACGTCTTCGGGCGCGTTCAGCGCGGTCGGGCCGGAGACGAGGGTCACGTTTGCGCCGAGTTTTGCCAGGCTTTCCGCTATAGCGTAGCCTTGCTTGCCGCTTGAGTGATTAGACAAATAGCGCACCGGATCAATCGGCTCACGGGTTGGGCCGGCGGTGATGAGGACGTGCTTGCCGGCCAGCGGGCGCGGGGTTTTGCCGATGGCCGCTTCAATGGCGTCGGCTATGGCTTCCGGCTCTGCCATACGGCCGTCCCCAAACTCGCCGCACGCCATTTCGCCGGCGTCCGGACCGACAAAGAGTGCCCCGTCTGCGCGCAGGGTTTCCATATTGCGCTGCGTCGCCGGGTGCTCATACATGCGCACATTCATCGCCGGCGCGTAGAGCACGGGCTTGTCTGTCGCCAGCAATGTCGTGGACGCCAAATCATTGGCGATGCCTTGCGCGGCCTTGGCCATAAGGTCCGCCGTCGCCGGCGCCACGACGATAAGGTCTGCGCTGCGTGACAGCTCGATATGGCCCATTTCCGCCTCGGCGGTCAGGTCCCATAAGTCGGTGTAGACTGTGTCTCCCGACAGGCTGCCGGCAGAAAGAGGCGTCACAAATTGCTGCCCGCCCTTCGTGATAATCACGCGGGTTTTAATGCCCCGCCTTGCCAGCACGCGGATTAAAAAAAGCGATTTATAGGCCGCAATCCCGCCGCCGATAATTAAGAGAATACGTTTGCTCATAGCGCGTGTTTAGCGGTTAATCCCGGCAGTGTATAGCGCGGCTATAAATGCCCGGCCGCCCAAACGCCGCCCAGAGCAATGGCGGCCCCGGCCGCCGCGTAAGCCACGGCCGGCATTTTTTTCTTAGGCGCGGTCTCCGGTGCTTTGCCGGGCGCGGTGGACAAATCGATTTCGCCGTTGACCCACGCACGCGAGAGCTCTGTGATATTGTCCATGGCGTCCGGGATTTGCGTCATGGATTTTTGCAGGCGGGATAAATCGGTCAGGAAGTCTCCGATATAGCGCTGCGGGCCGAGCTCTTCAAACGCGGCCTTTTCAACGATTTCACGCGACGCTTCCCACATGTCAAAACTCGGATCGAGCCGGCGAGCCACGCCTTCGGACTGCATCATAGTTTTTTGCAAGAGCAGGAGTTGCGGCTGCATTTCCATGTCAAACAGCTCTGTAATTTCTAAAAGTTGGAGCAAGACTTTAGCCATAGACACATCTTCGGCGTTCTTGCCGAATATGGGCTCGCCGACCGCGCGCAGGGCCGAGGCGAAATCATCGACGGAATGATGCGGCGGCACATAGCCGATATCAAAATGCACTTGCGCGATTTTTTGATAGTCACGCTGCAAAAAGCCGTAAAGCGTATCGATTTCAAAACGGATTTCTTTTTTGCCCAGCCGGCCCAAAATGCCGAAATCAATCAGCACTAACTGCTTGTCCGCGCTGTAAATCATATTGCCTTCATGCA
Organism: uncultured Robiginitomaculum sp.; assembly: GCA_938010385.1. GTDB lineage: Bacteria > Pseudomonadota > Alphaproteobacteria > Caulobacterales > Maricaulaceae > Robiginitomaculum. The sequence goes on along the minus strand of CALLVD010000066.1, from coordinate 3,131 downwards.
TGTCGGCATGAAAAACGCCGAACTCAAAAGTCGAGGCCAAAAAGCTTTGAATGACTTTGGTTGCCAGAATGCGGCGCTCTTCAATCGGCAAGTCTAAGATCGCGTCATCGGACAGGGCCACGCCGTCTATCCAATCGGTAACAAGAATGTTTTTCTCCACCATATCCCAATGCAAATCCGGAACCGTGAACAGGCCGGTTTCATAAGCGACATCAGACAGCTCGCTGGCGGCGGCGGCTTCGAGGCGTAAATCCAGCTCTAAAGATAAGGCGCGCTTGGCTTCGACTACAAACGGGATCGGTTGCAGGCGGCGCAGGTTCGGGATGAACTTATGGGCCAGCTTGGCGACCAACATGATGACGTCCAAATCCCGGCTCATGCGCCTTTGAATGTCAGGGCGCAAAATTTTCACAGCGACGGTTTTGCCCGCGCTTCCGTCTTCATTTTTTATAACGCCTTTATGAACCTGCGCGACGGAGGCCGCGGCGATCGGCTCTGACAGGCTGATAAGCTTTGACTCCCACGGCTCGCCCCATTCCGCCGCCAGCTTGGCTTCGGCCACGTCCATGGGAAAGGGCGGGACTTTGTCTTTGAGCCGTGACAGCCCGCGCGCAAACACCGGGTCAAACATATCGCCGCGCGTGGATAAAATCTGCCCGAACTTAATATAGGCCGGGCCGAGCTTTTCCAGCGCGGCGGCAAATCGATCGCCGGGATTATCGCTCTTGCCGCGAGCGGAGAAAATGCGCGAGAGACCGCCGACAAATTTCACCGGCCCCGGTACAAGGGCTTCATATTCTTTGGGCACTAGCGCATCGTGGCGGATTAGAACCCAGCCCGTGCGCATCATGCGTAAAAATGTACCCGCGTTTTTGAACATAGAGTGCCTATAGCGGCAAAAGCTTTCCAAAACTATGGCAATGGTGTCGCGGGTGACCGGCAAGCTTACTCGCGCTTTACCCCGCGCGCGTTACAGCGTACATGCAGATTATGCCGGATCTTCGCCCCGTCTTTTTTGTTATTGGCCTGATGGTGTCGGCGCTCGGCGTGCTGATGCTTGTACCTGTGGGCGTGGACTATTTGTATAAAGATAACAGCTGGCAGGCATTTTTAATCTCCGCCATTTTAACGACGCTCATCGGCGGGATAATGGTGTTTGCGGCGCGTACGGAGGACCGTAATTTGCGCGCGCGCGGCGCCTTTGTCCTGACCACATTTTCTTGGATAGCCTTGGCCTTTTTTGCCGCTGTGCCGCTTTATCTCTCGCCTATCGGGGTCGGGTTGATTGATGCGCTTTTTGAGAGCGTTTCGGGCATTACAACGACCGGCTCGACCGTGTTTACCGGCCTTGATGACATGCCCAAAGGCGTGCTGATTTGGCGGTCTTTGCTGCAATGGATCGGCGGGGTCGGTATTATTGTGACGGCGATGGCGATTTTGCCCATGCTGAAGGTCGGCGGGATGCAGTTGTTCCGATTGGAATCGTCCGATATGAGCGAGAAAATCCTTCCCAAAGCGGCCAGCATTGCCGCCGCGATCGGCCTGATTTATCTGGTTTTGACCGTCTTGTGCGCCATCGGTTACGCCCTTGTCGGTATGAGCGGCTTTGACGCCGTGGCCCATGCCATGACGACGATTGCGACCGGCGGCTATTCAACCTCTGACGCCTCGATCGGCGGGTTTATGGATAATGGCGCGGATTTGGTCTGTATTGCCTTTATGCTGGCCGGCGCGCTGCCGTTCGGCGTTTACTTAATGGCGGTTCGAGGCAATGCGCGCAGCGCGGTTATGGACAGTCAGATGCGTGCTTTTTTATTGGTCATCACAGGACTGATTGCTGTGGTGACGATTTTCCTGTGGGGCAGCTCTGATTTGCCGCGCCTCGAAGGCCTGCGCCTTGCAGCATTCAACACAATCTCTGTTGTGACGGGCACCGGCTTTGCGACGGCGGATTATAATGCCTGGGGGCCTTTTGCCGTGGCCGCGTTTTTCTGTTTTATGTTTATCGGCGGCTGCGCGGGCAGTACGGCCTGCTCGATTAAAATCTTCCGTTACCAAGTGGCGTTCGAGGCCTTGCGCTCTTATTTGTTTCGTATGCCGCGCCCCAATGCCGTTGCGCCTATGCGTTATAATGGCGGGCCTCTGCCGGAGACGGTGGTCTATTCCGTTATGGGTTTTTTCTTTTTATTCTTTGCCTGTTTTGCGGTCGGCGCGGTGGCGCTGTCTATGACCGGGCTTGACCCCATCACGGCGTGGAGCGCCTCGGCCACAGCCATTGCCAATGTCGGCCCCGGGCTCGGCGATGTTATCGGCCCGGCCGGAAACTTTGAAAGCCTGCCGACGATATCCAAATGGATATTAATGGCCGGCATGCTGCTCGGCCGGCTGGAGATTATTACGGCGCTGGTGTTGCTGACGCCGAGTTTTTGGAGGGCTTAAATAAAAAACAGTCCGGGGGGAGCGTATTTTATTTAAGCGAAAAATGCCTCGCAAGGCAGGACATTCAATCTGCCTTACGCGAAATCGCCCGGCACGAAAACATAATCGGTCGCGCAAAAATCACATTTGGCTTTGATTTCTCCGTCCTCAAACATGCTCTCAATGTCATCCTTTGGAAAGCCCATAATCGAGGCATGCAGCCGCTCGCGCGAACATTTGCATTTCGCCTGCACAGGGTCATAACCGAGCACGCGCACGCCGTCCTCGTGGAACAATCGGTATAAAAGCTCCGGCGTTCCCAAATCCGGGTCAATCAATTCTAAATCTTTTGTCGTCGCCAGTAACGCTTGCGCCGTATTCCAATCATCGGCGGTATCGCCGCGGCTCATATCGCCGGCGATTTGCTGCACCATAACGGCGCCGCCGCGCCAGACAGGGTCTGCGCCCGGCGTTTGCAGCTGTCCGACAGCCATGCGGATGCGGGTCGGGATTTGCTCTGATTGGGCAAAATAGGCCTCCGCGCAATCGGCCAGGCTTTCGCCGTCAATGGCGGTGATGCCTTGATAGTTTTCCATATCAGGGCCTTGATCAATGGTCATGGCAAAGGTTCCGCCGCCCATCAGCGTATAGGCGTTTGGGTTCGGGTTTTCCGCCAAGATGCGCGCCAGTGACGGCTCGTCATAGCGGGCATA
>CALLVD010000065.1 GCA_938010385.1 uncultured Robiginitomaculum sp. | reverse complement strand
ATCATGGATTCCATACGAGACAAAGCTTCGCGCGGCGAGTTGGCATGGAGCGTTCCCATTGAGCCATCATGACCCGTATTCATGGCCTGCAAAAGGTCAAACGCTTCGGGCCCACGAACCTCACCGACGATAATGCGCTCGGGACGCATCCGCAGACAGTTTTTGACCAAGTCGGTCATGGAGACCTTACCCTTGCCTTCCAGGTTAGGCGGGCGGGTTTCAAGGCGCACAACATGGGGCTGCTGCAGTTGCAATTCTGCCGAGTCTTCGCAGGTAATAATCCGTTCATCCGGATGCACAAACGATGTCATACAATTAAGCAAAGTGGTTTTACCGGAGCCGGTACCGCCGGAGATTAGAATATTACAGCGGCAAGCGCCGATAATTGACAGAACCTTCGCGGCGGCCGGAGAGATGGACTTAAACTTAACCAAATCATCAAGGGTCAGCTTGTCTTTCTTAAATTTCCGAATGGTCAGGGTCGGCCCGTCAATGGCCAAAGGCGGCGCAATCACGTTCACCCGAGAGCCATCCAAAAGACGGGCATCACAAATCGGGCTGGCTTCGTCAACGCGGCGTCCGACTTGAGACACGATGCGCTGGCAAATATTCATCAACTGGGTATTATCGCGAAAACGAATATTCGTTTTCTCCATTTTACCGTCGACTTCGATAAAGACGTGCTTGGCTCCGTTGACCATAATATCGGCAATGTCGTCTCGGGCCAAAAGCGGCTCAAGCGGGCCATAGCCCAAAATGTCATCACAAATTTCAACGATGAGTTGGTTTTGCTCGGCAACAGAGAGACGGACATTGCGAATAGCAATGATTTCATCAACGATGGTGCGGATTTCAGTGCGCGCTTTGTCCGGCTGCATTCCGGCCAGAGCCGACACGTCAATCGTTTCGAAAAGCGCATTAAATATCGTCGCCTTCGTTTCATAATAAGCGTCAGACGCTTCATTACTTTTCGGCGCAGCGGGCGGCGGCGTTACCAATTTCTGTTGTTTCACAGGCGCTTGAGCCGCCTCGGGCGCATCTTGTGCTGCCGGCTTAGGAGCCGGCGCGGGCGCTGCAAGTGCAGCATTGCCTTCTGAACGCTTTCCGAACATCTGTTACTTCTTCTTTTTAAATTTTGACAGAATTGATCCGCCGGATTTTTTACTTCCGGCTTTCATAGGCGCATTGGCGCCTGCGCCCAGACGCAGACGATGACCGATGACATTAAATCCTTCGACGGCTTTATTATCCGACTTCATCTCGCTGAGCATTTTCCCGTCATTGGCAGCTTGCGCGTAAAGGACAGGCTCATAAGGCAGAACCAGTGATGGTTCGATGCCCAGCGCAGCAGCGAAATCCTTGACCGGAATTTCCGGTGTTTTCGGTACGCCGGTTTTATTTAAAATTAAAATAGGCGGGGCGTCATTCGGACGCTCAGCTTTTAAAAATTCCATCAGGTTTTTCGTATTGCGAAGATTGGCCAAATCCGGCGTTGCGGTAATCACAACATCATCGGCGCCGACCAAAATCTTAGACGTCCAATCTGTCCAGTAGTGCGGCATATCCAAAATGCTCATCGGAGAGATTTTACGCACGCCTTCAACGATAGCCTGAAACGCCTCGGCGCTTTCCATTCCGGAATTATTGAGCGAAGCCGCTGCCGGCAGCAGAGACAGCTTTTCTGTATGGCGCAGCATGATGCGATCAAGAAGAGTTTCATCAAGGCGGTCCGGAGAGGCCAAAGCTTCTTCAAGACCCTGAACATTATCATAGTTGAAATCGAGCCCGGTTGTTCCCCAAGAGGCGTCCAAATCAATCAAAGCTGTTTCTTGCGCGTGTGCCGTTGACAGAGCCCATGCAATATTATGCGCAATCGTCGAAGACCCGACGCCGCCTTTAGCGCCGAAGAATGCGGCAACACGGCCGGTAAACGGCTTGTCCGGATCGACATATAAATCTGATAAAGAGCGGATCAATGTCAAAGGATGGAAAGGCGGCACCAGATAATCGCTGACGCCTTTATCCATCAGTTCGCGATACAGACGAATATCATTCGCTGCGCCGATAACGACAACTTTTGTGCCCTCATCACAAACAGACGCCAAGCTGTCGAGCTGTGCAAACAACTCTGCCCCGCGCATGCCGCTTTCAATCAGAATTAAGTTCGGCGTATTTTCTTTGTGATAAAAGTCCACAGCCGCCGGAAGGCCGCCCATATAAACTTTTAAATTTGTGCGGTTCATGCGCCAATCGCGCGACGTTGACTGCACAGTACCGGCCGTTTCGGGCCGATCACAAAATGCATGAATAGAGATGGACGGCAAAGCCAGCTCGCCGCTCTCTCGGCTGCCGACATTAGGGTCAGGCATCGTAATGAGGGGCGTGGCGCTTGCGGGCATTTGAGCGGCAGGCATCTGCGCCGCGGGCATTTGCGTTTGTGGCTGCAACTGCATTTGCGGCTGTGCTTGGCGTTGGATTTGCACTTGCTGTTGATTTTGCGGCGGCAGCATGGGCTGCGGCGCTTGCATAGGCGCCGGGGCGGCCATGGGTTGCGGGGCGGCCATAGGCTGCGGCGGCTGCATTTGCACCTGTCCGCCGGCTTGCGGATAAGGAGACTGCGCCGGCGCTTGCGGCGGGTTCATATGCGCCTGACCGGCGACAACCTGCGGCATGACTTGCTGCATAGCTTGCTGCGCTTGCGGCTGAAGCGCTTGCGGAGCGGCAACTTTATTTTTAATCCAACTTTTCATAGTTTTATGTCCTGTCGACCTGTCTAGTTAGCGGTGCCGGCGGTTGATGAAACCTGCTGACGAGGCGGTAAGGCTGATGACGGGTCTTCACCCTCCACATATTTGTCAAATCCGATTGTGCGGCGCGTTGCATTGGGCGGGGCAGCAGCATAAGGCTCGATAAGCTGTCTTGGATCGCCGATCATGGCCGCGAAATTAGCTTGGTTGGCACATCCGAAATTATAGTAAGCCTGATTATTCGTTGTACGGGTAAGGTCATCACCCATAGCGCAGTTAATCGGCTGCATGGCTAAACGTCTGAACGATAAGACCAACGGCGCAGGCGCTCCGGGCGGGACCTGATATTGACCGGTTTGAATTGGCGCAGAGCTGAGACCTGACCGCATTAAGAGGTTCTGAATTTCCGCTTGAGCCTGACGCATTCCGGGCGCGCCGGCGGCATTAGACGGAACGTTTAAGTAAAATCCGCCATCCCCTTCATTGCCGTAAAGATTGACAAAACCCTGCATGGCGGAGCGGTCGCGGGCGGATAAATCAAGTCCCTGCGGACGCACATAAAGCTCCATGCGCTCAACAGTTTCTGCCACTGTCAGCTTATGGTTTTGCGCGTAATTTTGATAGGTCGGCATACTTGGCGCGCAAGCGGCCAAGCTCGCAGCAGTAATCATACCGACCAAGCCGGCGCGAAAGGATGCAGATTTCATGATAATAACTTTCATATGCTTCATGCCTCTCTAATCGACCACATGCCCGAACGGGCCTTGCAGCGTGCGTCCGCCGGAGGTTGATCCGGGTCTTGCATAAACTTTATTTAAACGGCCCAGCAAAAGCGCTTCGCGGTCACTTGACGGTATAAAACCGTCCAAAGGCGTGCTCAGCTTGTCAGGATGCACGCCGTCCACAAGGTAAGGCGTGACCATAATTACAAGCTCTGTCTGGCTGGTTTGAATATCGCGGTTTCTAAACAATGCGCCGATACCCGGAATGTCTTTCATGCCCGGATTACCGTCTGATGATTGTCGCGATTCCTCTCGGATCAGGCCGGCGATAACCAGGCTTTCACCGGCCGGGAGCTCGACCACCGTATTGGCTTTGCGCACGCGCAGACCTAAGATATCGGAACCGACACCGCCGGTTTCAAAAGAGCCTTCAGTCGTCGGTTCGGAAACCTCTGTCGAAATATTCAATGAGATATTGCCTTCGGACATTACGGTCGGGGTAAAGCCGAGCGAGACGCCGTAAGGTTTAAATTCAAATTCGCGTTGTACCTGACCGTTGTCATCCAAAAAGACATTGGTCAAAAGCGGGAATTCACCGCCGGATTGGAAATTGGCGGTTTCGCCGGACACAGCCACCAAGGTCGGCTCCGCTTTTGTCCGCACCAAACCGACACGTTCCAGCGCTTGCAGCGCGCCGCCCAGTGACGTTAAATCACCGCCGCCCGTATTGGCCCAGTCAACCGCGCCCGACAGACCTGCACCGGTTGCCAGACCGTTCCTGGAAAACAGCGACACGGTCGAGCTGCCCAAATTGCCGATGGCGTTCAGGTTAATACCCATTTGCTTGGTGACGCTGCGCTGCATTTCGACAATGCGTACTTTTAACATGACCTGATCGCGGCCCTGCATGCTCATTAGGTTGACAACCCGTGCATTGGCACTGGCCGCGCCGGTCTGTTCATCAAGCCAAATACGGGCCAATTCCATGGCTTTATCCATGGCGGCTGCATTGGCGATTGGACCGGACATCAAAATATTGTCGTTAATGGCCTGAACTTCCAGCTCATTGCCGGGAAGATGCTTATTGAGCAGATCTTTGAGGCCGTTCATATCGCGATCAACGCGAATTTCCAGATTTAACAGCTCTTGCCCGTCATGACCGTAAATATAGGCGTTGGTTACGCCGACTTTCTTACCGACCAACATAACCCGGTGGGCCGTGTGCAGAATGCCTTCGACAACGTCCGGGCTGGCAATAATGACGTCCATCATTTCCTGCGGCAGCTCAACAATCGTTGATTTTCCGAACGGAAGATTAATCGCGCGAGTCTTGGTCGACTCGCCGGGCGACATAATGCTGGCATAGCTTTGACCCCCGGCGGCATTGGCCGGAACCGTCATTGCGCCGGGCACTAGCAAGGCTGCGGAGAGGGCCGCAGCGGTCAGAATGTGCGTTTTTGAAGGCTTAATCATCTTATTTGTCCTGCAGTGTCACTTCTTCGGTTTGTCCGGAGCGATAAATTTTCAGGCTGGAAACGCGGCTTTCTTTTTGCTGCGCAATTTTAGCCTTGCTCGGGGCATTGGAAGCCCGAGCGTTAGACAGGCCGCGCAAGGTCAAAGACAACTCGCCGACAGAATCAGCCGCCGTCAAAATCTCGCTGTCTTCCTGAGACAGCTGGAACAGCGCGATAGAGCCGATGACGGTCACATTGCCGTCCACGCCGGCTGTATAAGTCTGATCAATCGCCAGAACTTCGACATTTTCAAAGATGGTCTGCGCGCTGAAAGACGGGCCGGTGACCGGTTGGCCGGGCTGCGGAATATTGCGGCGGGTCAGCATAATGTCGACGCGATCGCCCGGGTTAATAAAACCGCTGGCCGCTGTATCAGCCGAAATTCGTACAGAAACGGCGCGCATGCCGGGCTTAAGCAAGGCTGACATCACACTGCGATTACCGGCCTGAACGAGCTTGCGGCGCGATACAGGCTCGCCGGCGCTCATTTCGGCGCGAACAATAGCGCCGGACAGCTCTTCCATAGCATTGGGGCTGGCCTCTTGATTAATTAATGATTCTGTCAGCCCGTCCTCAGGCCATTCCTGCCATTTCATCATTTCGGGGGTCAGACGCGTGCCCATATAGACATTGGACGAGGCGACCAGCACTTGCGCCATTTCTCTTTCAATAACGACCGGTTCGGGCTGGGTTAATGCGACAGGCGCAGGCGGCGGCGGCGTTCCGAGCTTTTTTACTTGCATGAAAACGACGGCCGAGCACACTAAAAGCCCCCCCATCAGCAGTATTTTCTTTGTATCCATAGCGCGTTCATCCCCGCGAAAATATAAATGGCGCCGTTACTTAACGGTCTGTTTCACCTTATAGTTAACGGCCTATTTCATAAGGCATGGTTAATTTTATTAAGATGTGCGCCGAATTTTTGCTTTTTATCGGCCTTAGTTTCAGTTGAGGTCCGTCTAGGTCGGCAAATTCAGGTAAATTTGGCTCATCGGAAGGGTCACCATGCCTGAAAAGGCAAGAGCAAGGCCGTAAGGCATCTTAGTCTCATCACGCAAAAGCGTATGCACCCAGCCGGCCGTCTGAACTTGAGCGGGCAGCATTTTGCGGCTCATCAGCAAAACCAACGCCAGTGCGCCGCCGGCCATGGCCGTGTAGAGCGTGTAGACCATTAAATCATAAGGCATCCACCAAATCGCCGTTGCCGCAAACAACTTGGCATCGCCGCCGCCAATCCAGCCAAAGCCAAACATCAGCATCATCAGAGCAAGCGACCCGGCAAAGACGCCGATATGCACGCCAAACTCACCCCAGCTCAGCCCCATGAATGGCGAGAGCCCTAAAAATGCGCCCAGCAAAATTAAACTGATAACATTGGGTATGGTGTAGCTGGTCAGATCTTTATAGGCCGCCATTAACATGCACAGGCCAAATACCGCGGTAATTATAAATGTGATGATCATGACGATATCTCCCGTTTGCTCCGGCCCGGTCAAACCCTGACAGCCGCATCCTTGTTTAGCCGGCATAATAGGCGGTGATGGTTAATGCCCCGTAACCGCCTCGGCATGGACTCTCGCTGTCGAGACAGCGCCTATGGGACAGGCATCATCACAAAAAAAAAAGAAAGCCGCCTCTCGGCGACTTTCTTCATAACTTCAGGTTTGGTGTCCGTTACCGACCCGAAGAGCGGGTCAGGACACCAAGCCGAATTACATAGCGTTTGCAACGCTGTTGAAGTTGTTTGACACTTTGTTACCCAAAGCGCCGGCAGCTGTAATGATACCAACAGCGATCAGAGCGGCAATAAGGCCGTACTCAATAGCAGTTGCACCGGACTCATCAGCCATAAATGATTTAACGAATTTTTGCATAACTGTACTCCCACGTATGCTTTGTCATGAGTGAGGGGACATCCCTCATTCCCCTGCAACATAGCGGGGAGGAATTACTGTCTTGCTAAGAAGCATGGATAAAATTTCGTAAATTTTTCGGCCGCAGGGCCCCGCCCGCTCCGGGCCTAAAAAACGAATGCACTTTCCCTATATAATGTATAGGGGGGTTTAAAACACAGGCCGGACTGCAAGGGAAAGCCTGATATCAGCCGATTTTGTAAACCCTTCGTTCACCACATTATTCTATTTATTTAGAAATATTCAGTGACCCTGTTAGGCAAAACTATGAAAAATGTTCGTATATCAGCAAGTATTTTGGCAATCGCCGGCTTGGCCGCTATGGCCCAAACCGGTTTTGCGGCCGAAACTGTCGAGTTTAACAAGACGCATGTTATGCGCCTCAGCGCGCCGGCCGGCGCCGTTGTTATCGGCAATCCCAGAATTGCTGATGTCTCCGTTCATTCTGATAACACTTTGTTTGTATTCGGACGCGGTTTTGGCCAAACGGACCTGCTGATTTTAGACGCGGCGGGAAATACGCTTGTTCATACCGACATTAATGTTGTCGAAGCCACGACCCAAGGCAGTGTGCGCATGATCGCGCCCGGACGCGGGAATCAGACATTTAGTTGCAGCCCGTATTGTCGCCCTGCGCCGGGGTTTGCCGATGATCCCGAATTTAAGGGTGCCTATTCAGGTGAAGTCGGCGGCGGCGGCGGCGGCACAGCGGTGGCCTCAGGCGCGGCAGCCCCGGCCCCGGGCGCGCCGACTGTAAATGAGAAAATGTCCGGCGGACCGGAAACGGCAAACGCTGCGTCTGAAAGCGTTGAAGGAATTGAAAGCCTTTCAAAGTATTAAAAATTTACCCTCTGTTAACCGCAAGTTTTGTCGGAATATTAAGGTGAAACACGCATATTAGCCCCATATTTTCGTGGGATAGTATCGTGAAACAATACAAAATCAGATTTAAGCTGAAGGGTCGCAAGGTCTTGGATTTCGCCGAATGTGAAGACGGCGCAACTGCCATTGAATTTGCCATTTTGGCCATTCCCTTCTTTATATTACTGTTTGGCATTTTAGAGCTGGCGGTCATCTTCTTTATTCAATCAAACGTTCAAAATGCGGCGTTTGAGATGGCACGCCAAGTTCGAACAGGCGAATTTACCGGCAGCGAGAATCAATTAAAAAATAAACTCTGCCGAGAAATGAACCCCGGCATTCAAAACTCAGAACTGGCCGCGTGCCGGGCCAGGTTTACAGAAGTTAAAGTGACGCCGCTGGGCGATTTCTCTAACTCCACCAACTTCGCGCCTGCGCAGCCGGCGGCCAATCCGGCCGATCCGCCGCCGCCCAATGTGCAGGCTACAGCCGGCGGTGATACGGTCTTGATGGAAGTGACTTACCGTTATCAACTGGCTTTGCCGGGCGAAGTATCGCGCATGTCAAATACAGACGCCGGCAATTTCCGCGACATTAAGATCGCGACCGCCTTTCGCAATGAGCCTTTTTAGGCGCCCTTTGACGGAGAGACATTATGTTTGATATCAAATCCAAATTATCGGGCGTGAAAACGCGGGCCAAAGACTTTCTGGTCACGACCGCCCTTGATCAGCGCGGCGTCGCAGCTGTTGAATTTGCCTTTATTGCGCCGATTATGCTTATTTTCTATTTTGGCATGGTTGAAATTTCACTGGCTGTTGAGGCCGACAGAAATCTCTCTCACGCAGCCAGCCTGGTCGGTGATTTGACCGCGCAGGATGAAGTCGTCACCATCGGCATGATTGAAAACTACATTTATGGTGCCATGGCCGTCTTGGACATTGACGCAGATGAAGCCGACAATATCGGCTTGGAGCTTTACGCCTTTGAAGTCACAACCCCGGACGATCCGAACACGGCGACTGACGAGCGGGTAATCGCAGAGACCGGCTATGCCAAATACGGCAAGGCCATCGACGGCGGCACAAAATTTGACCCGTCCACGATTAAAGACGAAATCCTGACTGATACGTCAGGCGTTGTCGTGGCGCGTATGACTTATGACTACACGGCTAAAATCACGTCATCATTTGTCAAAGTCGGCAATAAGACGTTTGAAGAAACATTTATGCTAAAGCCGCGCCGCTCTGCTGTTGTGCGCTTCGATAATGAAAACGGGAATGCGGACGAAACGCAGCGTTACAATATCAACTGCACATTTGAGACGAAAGACGATGCCAATACGGCGAATTGCTCTCCGGCTTAAACCAGATAGTGCGCACGCAGGCGATCGACGTCGCGGGAGTCAAAGTCCAAATACTCCCGCGCATAAATGAGCGGGTCCCCCATCGCGTCTAAAGCGGCTTGCAGATACGCTTCGCGCACGCCGAACATGGGCCGCAAGCTTTCGGGGTCATAGGCGCGCCCGAATTTCTCACCGATTGCTTTGGCCGCCGGGCCGAGCAGAGAATCAATATCGACCGCGCGCATGGTCAGCATATAATCATCCATAATATCATCGTCCTGCACGCCGAGCAGCGCCTGTATCAGCGCCACCAAAGTCCCGGTGCGATCTTTGCCCGCCGCGCAGTGCACGATAATGCCGTCACCCGTATCACGCATATGCGTAAGCGTGTTTTTGAAGATTTGCTGAAAGCCTTTATGGCCGGGGCGCTGCGCATAATTACCCATCATATAGGCGACCGCGTCTTCCGGCTTGTGCAGATCATGCTGCATAAACGCCTCATGCGGCGCCTGGCCGGTGCGGGTCGCGTCAAAGGCCAGTGTCTGCGTACGCGTGCCGTCCGGCCATTTATTCGGCTGGCGCTCGCGCTCTGACAGATAGCGCAAATCGACAATCAGCCCGACATCCATCGAACGCAGCTTTTCCAGATCACTGTCGCGGGCATTATTAAGATGCGCCGTGCGAAACAGTTTCCCTCTGCGTACATCCCTGCCCCCGGCGCCGGCATAATGGCCAAAATCACGGGCGTTTAAGATATTGTCGAAGTCAATAAGGCGCGGGTCTGTCATGAGGTCTTTCTTAAAAAGGAAAAGCCCGCCGGGCAAGCGGCGGGCCTGTCAGAGTATCTACGCAGGGCAGGCGCGCCCGGCTTGCGCTGATTTACACGCCGAGCTTAGCCAATTCTGCGGCTTTGGCCTTCTTGGCTTTGTCAAACATATCCCAAACGCCTTCATTGCCGTGCCAGTCGCCTTTGGTGGCGCCTTTGGAATATTCCGTCGCGCGCGCTTCAAAGAAGTTGGCATGCTCCACGCCGTTCAGGATTTCTGTCAGCCAAGGCAAAGGATG
>CALLVD010000064.1 GCA_938010385.1 uncultured Robiginitomaculum sp. | reverse complement strand
TGCGGCAGGCTTTTTTCGGTTTGCGCTGCCGGTTTTATTCGGCGTTTGGCTCTGACTGGGACTGGATGTAGTTTTGGATGCCTTGCAGGCGGATTTGGTCCTGCTGCGTTTCGAGCCAGTCCAGATGCTCTTCTTCAGAGGCCAGAATTTTAGCAAATAAATCGCGGGTCACATAATCGCGTACGGATTCGCAATGCTCGACCGCGTCGCGCAGAAGCGGAATAGCGATGTGTTCAATTTTCAGATCGCATTCGATGATTTCTTCGACATTTTCGCCGATAAACAGTTTTCCCAAATCCTGAAGATTCGGCAAACCGTTGAGAAACAATATCCGTTCGATAATCCAATCGGCATGGTTCATTTCATCAATGGATTCTTCGTATTCTTTTTGCGCGAGCTTGGTTACGCCCCAGTCCTTGAGCATGCGCGAATGCAGGAAATATTGATTAATCGCCGTCAGCTCATTTTTGAGCGCTTTGTTCAGAAATTCGATTGTCTTAGGGTTATCACGCATAATTGTCTCCGAAAGGGCTTATTGGGTACACCGTTAAAGACTTTATGCCGTGATGTCCGGAAAGGATTATATTTTCGCCGCAATCAAAACGTGGGCCGGGCGCGGCAGGCTTGGCGCCGCCGGCGTTACAGACGCTGTCTGGGCCAGCTCCGAGAGGCGGTCGCGAATAGAGCCCGCGCATTTTCCGCAGTTAAAGGTATGGCCGTGATGCGCCAGAACGCATTTCGGCGAGCGCGCACCGCATGACGCGGCCTCGTCAACCTTGGCAGTATTTAATTGTCGACATACGCAATGTATCATGTCGGCTTCATAAGTCAGTTGCGAATGATTATCAAGTGCTTTGCGAATAATTCTTAACTGCATCAAAGTCGGCAGCGATTCGCCCCGAATTCAGCCAAAATTGACGGCGTTGCAGGCGCGCTAATTTATGCCGACGCGAAAGGCGATGCTGAAATCTGACGCGGACAGAGAGCCGGCGCGAAACCTGCCTTTGGGGTTAAAGCATATCCAGCGCACGGCAGCATCATACCCCGGAGAGGCCGCGCCGTTACAGGCCGCGAAGTTTGCCGGTTTGGCAGCCGCCGTTGAAAACCCTAAATCAGACGCCGGATCAAACGTTAAACCTGAGGCGCCGGCCGTGAATATCACAGCATCGCTCAGCGGGCCGGGACCGTCTATATCCCCGTTATAAAATGTCACGTCAGGCGGGATCTCATCAACGATAAAAATGCTGTCGGCATCAATGGTCTTATTGCCGACATTATCTGCCGAAATTGTATAGACAACATCGCTGCCCGGAATAGCGTAAGGCGTCGCGTTATTCGCTGCCAGATCTACGGTTTTCTCTATATCAATATCCGCAACCTGCTCGTCCTTAAACAGCCAGTAGCCGACCTGCTCTGTTGTGTGGGTTCGGGATGTATCCCCGGCCACGGTCTCTTCTTCAATGGCCATATGAACTGTATTGGCCGGCAACGGGTCCGCGCCATACAATACCGCCCAGCCGCCCTGCCCGCCATCTTCAGCGGCTTGGGTTAAAATGCCAATATCGAAATCATTACCCACATTATAGGTATAAGGCGGGTTATTGCCCACGCCGGTAACTGAATCCGCGCCTAAGGCCGCCGTAAACCGCATGCCGTTGACCAAGCCGGCCCCGGCCTCCAGCACAATATAGCCCAAGGTTTCGGCGGCGCGCGTTCCGTTAATCTGTCCGATATGCTTACCGACACAAACCCGGCCGCCGGATGTGAAAGGCGGCGCGCCGCGATTGACGCAATTATAGGTCCAAAACACACTGGCTTTGGCATCGGCCGAGCTCATGACTTGGCCTAAGACAACAGGGTTCGTATAGGATTGCGACAGGCTTCCCGTAATTTCTTCATTATTGACCAAACCCCAGTTATTGGGAACCGACAGGCCGGCCGTTCGATCGGCGGTGACTGTTCCCGCTTCAAACTTCAGGCCGCCGGAATTATAGGCGCCGCGGTCCGCGATTATGCAATGGACATCGCCCGGCGTTATCACCGTGCTGTTTTCAAATTGTTGCACTTTTAATTGAAACGAATTTGGGGTGACCGCTTGAATTCTGGTCGTGGCACTCGGCGAGGCTTTTGACGGCAAGTTATAGGTACAAACGATAACGGGCGAGGCGTAAGTGTTTTCTAAAGCAATCGTCTGCCATGATGATGTGCCGACAAATTTAACCACTTCGAGATCAAGGGATAAAGCTTGGCCGAAAGCGCACGGTGCAAAGCCAAAAAGCGTGCACGCAAGAGCCAAGGCTTGCGTCAACCGCCCCGTTGGTCTTGCCGTACTCGCTGTCATGCGCGCAATATATTCCGGCAACTATGAATACATTCTTACTCATTTTACAATCATGCAGATGCGGTGAATTCACCGGACAAACGGGCGCCGGCATGGGTAAAAGCCCCCTATGACCGACAAAACACCACCGCGCCGCAAGCTTGATCACCCCGAAGATAATCCGTGGATTTTTCGGGGAAAACGCGAAGTGTTTGATAATTGGTTGGTTAATCTGTCCCTGCATGATCTGACGAACCTATCGGGCAATCCGGCAGAATATGTTTGGGTCGAGTTTAAGAACCGTGCCGTCGGCGTGGCGGCGCTGGACGGTGATCATGTGTGGCTGGTCGGGCAATATCGCTACACAATCGGGCAATATTCATGGGAGTTGCCGGAGGGCGGGTGCCCGCCCGGCAAAGACACGCTGGATGCTGCGAAATGGGAACTGGCCGAAGAGACGGGCCTGCGCGCCAAAACTTACGCGCCGCTGGTTGAGCTTCATACCTCTAACGGCATTACGGACGAATATGCTATCGTATATCTGGCCACCGGGTTGAGCCAAGGCGAAGCCGCGCCGGAAGAGAATGAGGAGCTGCAAACGCGCAAAATCTCAATCGATGATCTGGTCGCGGAAATTGACGCCGGCAAAATCACCGACGCCATGACCGTTGCCGCAGGATATAAATTAGCCCTGATGAAAGCAAAGGGCGCGCTTTAGTGCAATTTGACACTGTCATCATCGGCGCAGGCGCGGCCGGATTAATGGCCGGCGCAATCGCAGGGCAAACCAGGCGCAGCGTTCTGATTTTAGATCACGCGGAAAAGCCGGCGCAGAAAATCCGCATTTCAGGCGGCGGGCGGTGTAATTTCACCAATCTGTATTGCACGCCGAAAAACTTTCTGTCGCAAAACCCGCATTTCTGTAAGTCCGCTCTGGCCGGTTATACGCCCGCTGATTTCATTGCGCTGGTCAATCAATACGGCATTGCATGGCACGAAAAACAAAGCGCGGATATTCAGCACGGCCAGCTTTTTTGTGACGGAAAATCACAACAAATTATCGACATGCTTTTGTCCGAATGTCGCGAGGCCGGTAATGACATTTGGCTGAACACAAGCACGGATATTCCGGTCAAAACCGCGCAAGGCTTTTCATTAAAAACATCGCGGGGCGAGATCACGGCGAGCGCAGTAATTGTCGCGTGCGGCGGGCCGTCTATCCCGAAAATGGGGGCGAGCGGGTTTGGTTATAAAATCGCGCAAAGCTTTGATATTCCGGTCGTCGACACCCGCCCGGCGCTGGTTCCGCTGACGTTTACCGGCGCTGAAGCTGAGGCGATTACAGCGCTGGCGGGGACGGCCCTGCCCGCCAAAGCGCAACATAAAAGAGTCGCGTTTAATGAAGCGATGCTGTTTACCCATCGCGGCCTGTCCGGGCCGGCAATTTTGCAAATCAGCTCTTATTGCCCTCCGGGGGAAAGTTTGGTTTTGGATATGCTGCCGGGCCAAGATTTAAGTGCGCTCCTTACCCAAGCCCGGCGCGAGAACGGCAAGCAAAACCCGGCTAAATTTCTCGCGTCTTATCTGCCTGCGCGATTGGCAGAATCGATTGCGTCGGGCGTCACGGCGGCGCGCATCGGGGATATGACCGGCAAAGCCTGCGCCGCATTAGCAGAAACCGTGAACCGGCGCCGCTTAAAACCGGCCGGCACGGAAGGGTACCGCAAAGCCGAAGTTACCTTAGGCGGTGTCGACACGCGGGCGCTTAATTCCAAGACTATGGAAGCCAAGGCCGTCCCGGGGCTATATTTTATCGGTGAAGTCGTCGACGTGACCGGCCATTTGGGCGGACACAATTTTCAATGGGCATGGAGCAGTGCCGTCGCAGCCGCGAAGGCACAACGCGCATAAAATTGCCCGCAACGGGAAACCCTCCCACCAAGCGTCAAACAAGGGCAATTTTATGGGCGGCCTATGTTTGAGGATCGCCGGCAGAGACTCTCCGCGTTATCGCATTAAAACTTCCAAAATTTGCGTCCCTGTCATTTTCGGCGAAATACCCGAAGCAAAAGCGTCCTTAGTCATATCCAAAATTTTGGCATTATGCGGCGCAGCTATGCCGGCCGTTTTGGCGCGGGCAACGATTTCGCCTTGCAAGTAATCAATCTCGCTCACCCGGCCGGCCTCTAAATCATCAAGCATGGACGAGCGCGCTTTGGCGTCGATTTTTACAATCAACTGCATAACGAGGCCGTAAAGCCAGTTTGGAAAGCGCAATGTTTTTAACAGTTGCGCCGGCGATCGGCCGTTAAAAGATGACGGCTCAATGCCGTTTGCGCGCGCCACTCCAAGACCTTCTTCAACGCAAAGCGCTAAGGCACGGCGATAATCGCGCTGCGCCAATCCTTCGCGCAAAGTTCCGCCGCTCAGCGCGTTCAACGCATTATTTAAATTCACAATCATCTTGGCCCATTGCGCGGCGGCTATATCGGGGTCAACATCAATCGAAGCCCCAGCCGCTTTAAACGCCGCCAACACGGCCGGATTAACACCCTGTCCGGTCGTCAAATTCCCCGCTGTGCCACAATGAAAAGCCCCCGGTCCGGAAGATGTCACGTTAAAGGGTACAATGCCGGGAATGATGGAAGCGCCCGGCAATATGCTTTGCAAGGTTTGCGGATTGCGGATGCCGTTTTGGAAGCTGATGACCTGCACATCGGGCGGGCCATATTGCGCAATCAGCGCGGCGGCCTCTGCAGTGTCCTGACTTTTCGTGCACAGCAAAATAACATCTGCCGCGCGCAAGCTGTCATAGCCGGTCTGAAAATTGACCGACCGAAGCGTCAGCGCAGGGCGACTAAAATGCGTCAGGGTCAAGCCGTGCCGGGCAATCAAACTCGCAAACCGCGCGCGCCCGATCAGCGTCACATCCGCCCCGCCGGCCATAAGCAGGCCGCCCAAATAACACCCGACAGACCCCGCACCAAGAACCGCAATTTTCATAATTATCCTGTTCCCATACCTAAACTAATCATTGACTGCCGCCCGGCGACAGCGCTGCAAACATTGGGGATACGCCTACCACACCCGGAAGGGACAGAACATGCACGCGCTCCATATTATTGCGGCTCTGCTTCGCGCCGGGTTTATGGCGTACCATTCGCGTTAAAACGCCAAGCCGTCCCACAGCAATTTCACGCCGACGATAAACACCATGGCGTAGAGAAATTTGTAAAACGCCTCTTGGGAAATTCGCTTGAGCAGCCAAACGCCGAGCAGCACGCCGACCGGCGCGAGCGGGATTAAAATCAGCGATGTTGTCAGATTGGCGCGATCAAACTGCCCGAGCATAAAATAGGGGACCAGCTTCACGGCATTGACGACTGCAAAAAACATAACCGAAGTCCCGGCATAGACGGTTTTGGGCAAGCCTTGCGGAATGGTGTAAATTTGATAGGGCGGCCCGCCCGCATGGGCCAGAAAACTGGTAAAGCCGGCGATGATGCTCGCCCCGACGCCGAGCGGTTTATTGTCTTTGATAAAGCCCGCATTCCCCTTGGGCTTAAAAACTGAATAAGCGGAAAATGCGAGCGCTATAATCCCGACAAAGATAAGAACAAATCGGTCACCGACATAGCCGGCCAAAAGCCCGCCTATGACAATGCCGAGAACAGCGCCCGGCAGCATCAAAAACAGCAAACGCTTGTCCCAACTTTTGCGATAGCTCCACACGCTGACCGCATCCATGACAATGAGAATAGGCAGCATGATGCCCGCCGCACGCACCGGCGATATCACCAGCGCCATGAGCGGCACGGCCAGCAGCGCCACGCCGCCAAACCCGCCCTTGGAGATGCCGGTCAGCAGCACGGCAATCACCGCGCAAATCCAAAATAGAGGCTCTGTTTCCATAGCGGCGGTATGCGCCCGGCGGGCCGCCTTTGCAAGTCACGGCGATTGAGCCAAAAAAAATGACTTTTTGCCGCGCTTTTGCGCCCCCGCCGCCATTGCCGCCCGCCTGCCCGCGCGCTATACAGCGGCCTTGTTATTATATTTTACCCGGAGGCTATTATGGCCGGACATGCCGCTCCTGAACACGACTATCACCTGATTGACCCCAGCCCGTGGCCTTTAGTGGCCTCTGCGGCTTGCCTGGTCTGGTGTTTTGGCATGGTCATATATTTTGCGGGACTGACGCCGGCAGACAGCGGCACCGCATTTTTCTTTGCCAAAGGCGCATGGCCCGTTCTGGTCGGCGGCACCTTGTTTGCGGCCTATTCCATGTTGGCATGGTGGAAAGATGTTACCGCAGAATCGCGCGGCGGGGACCACACACCGGTGGTTCAGATTGGCCTGCGCTACGGCATGATTATGTTCATAATGCAGGAAGCCATGTTCTTTGTCGGTTGGTTCTGGATGTTTTTCGAGCTTGGCCTGTTCCACAAAGCCCGCACAGAACCGGTCGCCGGCTGGGACAATCCGGCCGTCAGCAATTATGCCGAAAGCTATACAGGCGGTCTGGCGACTGTTGATCCGTGGCACTTACCGCTGATGAACACACTGATCCTCCTGCTGTCGGGTACGACTGTCACCTGGGCTCACCACGCTTTGATCCACAATAAGCGCGGCGAAGCGAAATGGGGCCTCTTCCTGACTCTCGTTCTAGGCGCAGCCTTTACGGCGCTACAAGCGATTGAGTATATGGAACTGATTGCCCACAAAGGCACAGAGCCTTGGCTTGATACCAACACTTACGGCTCTATCTTTATTATGGCGACCGGCTTTCACGGTTTCCACGTTCTGATCGGAACTGTTTTCCTTCTGGTTTGTTATCTGCGCCTTCTGGCCGGCGGCTTTACACCGGAAAAGCATTTCGGTTTTGAAGCGGCGGCTTGGTACTGGCATTTCGTTGACGTCGTCTGGATTTTCCTGTTTGCCTTTGTCTATGTCCTGTTCCGCACCGGCGGGACTGTATAGACGATAATTATGGCGCGCCCGCTTTACTCGCCCGTATCAACGGGCCTGCGCGGGCGCTGCGTGAAATGCGCTGAAGGCTCGCTGTTTGCGGGCTTTCTTGCTTTTGCAAAACGGTGCCAAGCGTGCGGTGAAAACTTCGAGATAGAAGACGCGGGCGACGGACCGGCCGTATTTGTCATCTTTCTGGCCGGCATCATCATCTGCCCGCTCGCCCTGATTTTTCATATCAAAACCAATGCTCATATTATCGTCACCATGCTGGTCTGGGGCCCGATATTGATTGCGTTTTGTCTCGCCCTGCTGCGGCCTTTGCGCGGGCTGATGCTCAACTTGCAAATCGCCAATGACGCCGCTGAGGCGCGTTTGGATGAGGACGTTTGAACGATGACGTTTCGGCCCTTTCCCGGATTGACGATTTTCACCTTGATTGCTCTGGGCATATTGTTGTGGCTGGGCACGTGGCAATATGGGCGCATGGGCGAAAAGTCGCTTTTGCTGTCGCGCATTGATACCGCCGCAAGCAGCGCGCCTTTTTCAAATTTCAGCGGCATTATTGCCGCGCGTAATGCCGGCGAGCCTATTGATTTTCGCCGCGCCCGTTTAAAGCTGTCCTATGTGAGCAGCGTTGACGGGACACCCGGCGAGTATCACGTTTATAAGAGCCAAGACGGCAAAACCGCTTGGCGCATATTCCGCGAAGCCAAAACCGGCAGCGGCGCCAATGTGTTTGTAGCCGCAGACGTTGTTGCCGACGGCGCGAAGTCTTTGCCCCGCCCTGTCAGCAGCGACCCTATCTATGTCGCGGGCTATGTCAGAACATGGCAGCGCCCGTCACGCTTTGCCGCGAAAAGCACGCCGTCTGCCAATCGCTGGTTTTCGTTTAACGCCCTGAAAGACAGCGCGCCTTGGACAAGCGCGGCGCCGGGCACGCCGGTCGAGCAAGACCTTTACATCGACGCCGCGCAAATATCGGACGCGCCGATAAGCGATGATCTGCCTGTCAAAAAGCCGGACATTCCGAACAATCATTTTGACTATATGATGACATGGTACAGCTTTGCGCTGATCCTCCTGATTATTTATTTTATCTTGCATATTCGCGGCGGCAGGCTGAGATTTAAATAATGAGAATAGCGGGCGCGAATACCAATACAGTTCTGTTTCAACCCTCAGCCGGCGGCGGGGTCTATTTGCGTCATCCGCATATGAATGACTATGAGGATTGGGCCAATTTGCGTTTGGAATCGCGCGAATTTCTCACGCCTTGGGAACCGAGTTGGAATAAAGATCATCTGGGCCATCCCGCCTATAAAGCCCGCATGACCCGATTTAAAAAAATGGTCGCAGCCGGCGAAGGCTATCCGTTTCATGTTTTTCGCGCCAACGACAACGCCCTGGTCGGAGCCTGTAACCTGACCAATGTGCAGCGCAAGGTCTCGCAAAGCGTTTCGCTGGGCTATTGGATCGGCGAGCGTTATTTCCGCCAAGGCTTTGCCCGCGCCGCTGTGAGGGCCGCGTGCAAGTTCTCTTTTGAAACGCTGGCCCTACACAGAGTCGAAGCGGCTGTTCGCGCGGAGAACGCGCCGTCGCGCGCCCTGCTCGATTTGCTCGGCTTTACCCATGAAGGCACGGCGCGGGGATACCTGAAAATTGACGGGGCGTGGCGCGATCACGAGCTCTACGCCAAGCTCTCCCATGACCGGGAACGTCCGGCGCCCGATTAGGCGTGACCGGCAATCGCGGACAACATTTCGGGTTTTATGCCGATACTGCCTAAGGCCTGCGTCCAGACATCGTCCGGCGCCGTGTCAAAAACCAAGGCGTCGGTTATAGGGCAAACCAGCCAAGCATTGTCCATCATTTCGCGGTCAAGCTGCCCCGCGCCCCATCCCGCATAGCCGAGCGCGAGCACGGCGCGCGCGGGCGGCTTATCGGACGCCATGGCTTCAAGCACGGACTTTGTCGGCGTGACGTTAATATCCGGCGTCGCGCGAATTGAATTGCCTTCTTCCAAATAATCAGCGGAATGAATAACAAAGCCGCGCTGCGTATCCACAGGACCGCCGGACAGGACAGGCGCATCGGCGACCTTATCACCGTCCAAATCCAGACTGCTTAAAAGCTGCGGCAGGCGCGGCGATTTCATCGGCTTATTAATCACAATCCCGAACGCCTGATCGCTGTCATGATTACACATCAGGATAACGGCGTGGTGAAAGCGCGGGTCGCCCATGGCGGGCGTCGCGATTAAAAGCTTGCCGCCGAGAAAATCGGCCTGATTGCGCGGGGTGTCGGTCATGACATTAATATGCGGGGGATTGAGGGATTTGCAAGGGGGGCAAAAAAGAGCATAGAACTCAATCCGAGTTTACTCCTGTAACAAATGACTCAAAGTCTCCACCCCAAATGAACCAACCAGTTGATTAATCCTCAAATGCAGCAAACGAACTCTTTCTTCAGTTTTTTGAATTGCATTCACCAATTCAAAAGCATTTACTGAGAAGAGTTTTTTATGAGGCGGGACAAAGCTTTCGAAGTCATCATCGCATTTAAAATAAACATCTTCACCTTCACAATAAACATCCGGGCACGGGTGCCCTTCCATAACAAAGTCGTCTGTGGTTTTGATACCTGTTAAGGGAAACGATTGTGCAAAATCTTTTAGTGTTATCCAGCCTTTTAAATCACTCAAAGTGCCGCAACACTGCGGCAACAATGACCAATCACCCGAAACTTTTAAACCGTAACCGCCCCACAGGGCGCAGGATTCATCGGGTTTCATATTATCTATATGGTTGGAAATGATGGCCTCCCATTGTAAATTGCTAAAGGTTTCGGGTATCATAAAGTTCGGAGGAGCATGCGGAGTCGGACAGCCTTCGAAAGCATGAATAATCTTTTCAACTTTGTCTTTATCGGCTTGAGTTGTCCCCTCAAGAGACCACCACTGCGCCTCTAAAGATAAAGCAGGCTCACAAATTTCTAATAACGGAACTAACTCGACATTTTGCATGTAGGTTATCTACAGGAGCCATATTGCTAATGTAAATCTAATAGCGTCATTTACCTATCGGAAGAATATCAAACATATCTTGAAATCTGCGATAAAATATCCATATCTGAATTAACTTAAAAACAAAAAGAGAGAGACCTATGTCTATCAAAGTCGGCGATAAACTGCCTAAAGCAACCTTCATGACCATGAGCGAGGACGGCCCTGCGCCGGTTTCTACGGACGAATTGTTTGCCGGAAAGCGCGTGGCGCTCTTCGCCGTGCCGGGGGCGTTCACGCCTACATGTTCCGCTAAGCATTTGCCGGGCTTTAAAGATCATAAAGCGGATCTGGAAGCCAAGGGAATTGACGCCATTGCCTGCACATCGGTTAATGATGTGTTTGTCATGGGCGCTTGGGCCAAAGACCAAGGCGTATCCGATGAGATGGTCTTGCTGGCCGACGGTAACGGCGATTTTGCGTCTGACCTCGGTTTAGAATTGGACGCCACAGGGTTTGGCATGGGCAAACGCTCGCAGCGTTATTCAATGGTTGTCAATGACGGCGTCGTTGAACAATTACATGTCGAGGACGGAGGCGACTTTAAAGTCTCTTCTGCCGATTATCTGCTCGAGCAGCTTTAAAAAATTGAAGGCCTCGAAGTAAAGCTTCGGGGCCTTTTTTAAAGGCTTATAAAATAATTGCGCCGAGAGCCGGGCGCGCATCAAAGAGGGGAAAGCTCATGGAAGCTTCATCAGTTTTATTTTTAATTTTGGCCTTCTTCGCGATTGTAATCGTGATGAAATCCATCGTCAGTGTCGGTCAGGGTATGGAATATCCGATTGAGCGGTTCGGGAAATATACCCGCACGTTAAAGCCCGGCCTGTCCTTCCTGATCCCCTTTATCGATAAAATCGGCGACAAAACTGATATGCGCGAGCGCGTCATTGATGTGCCGGCCCAAGAAGTCATTACCAAAGATAACGTCATGGTCATGGCCGATGCCGTTGTCTTTATTCAAGTCATGGATGCGCGCCAGGCGACCTATGAAGTGTCGAATTTGGAAAACGCCATTCAGAATTTGTGTCTGACGAATTTGCGGACCGTACTCGGCTCTATGGATCTTGATGAAGTACTGTCGCGCCGCGATGCCATTAACGGACAGCTTTTGACCGTCATCGATTCCGCGACCGACCCGTGGGGGACAAAAGTGACGCGGATTGAGATTAAAGATTTGCAGCCGCCGCACGACATCACCCAATCCATGAACAAGCAGATGAAAGCGGAGCGTGAAAAACGCGCGGAAATCCTGACCGCCGAAGGCTCTAAGCAATCCTCTATCCTGCGCGCCGAGGGCGAAAAAGAAGCCGCTATTCGCGAGGCCGAAGGTCGCCGCCAAGCGGCCTTCCTTGACGCTGAGGGCCGCGAGCGCGAGGCTGAGGCCGAAGCCAAAGCGACCGCCATGGTCTCCACAGCGATTGCCAAAGGTGACGTAAACGCGATTAATTACTTTGTCGCCCAAGATTACGTCAAAGCGTTTGGAGAGCTGGCAAAATCTCCGAACCAGAAAACTGTCATTGTGCCGGCAGAGCTGAGCAGCCTTGCGGCCACGGTCGGCGGCATCGGGTCACTGATTGAAAACGGCAAAAAGAAATAGGAGGGGATAATGGAAGAGCCAAACATGTTTATTGCCGCTCTGGAATCCATGGATGTTTGGAAATGGCTTATCCTTGGCGTCGCGCTATTGGTCTTAGAGCTGTTTACCGGAACGCTGTTTCTGCTCTGGCCCGCCATTGCCGCAATTATCGTCGGCCTGATTAAAGCGGTTGTGCCGCTGGGATGGGAAATGCAGCTTTTGCTGTTTGCCATTATCACGACGGCCGGCCTGATATGGGGCGAAAAATATTTGCGCCCGCGCCTTAATCGCAACAAAGGCGCAGAAGGCTTAAACGAGCGCGGCTCCGCCATGATCGGGCAAAAGGTGCGCGCCATTGCAGATTTTGATATGGGCCGCGGCCGGGTCAAAGTCGGCGATACAGAATGGGCCGCCAAGCTGACCTCCGGTGACGCCAAGGCGGGTGAAGAGCTTCGCATCATCGAAGTCTCCGGCGCGAGCGTGACCGTTGAACCCCTAAGCGCCCCTGCGCAGTTTCAATAAGCGCAGATACATTATGAAAAATCCCGCTTAAGCATTTCGTTTCAGAAGCGTGAAGCGGGCTTTTTTTTATCTTTTACTCCGCCGCCTGCGCGGTATCCTCCGGCGGGGTCCAGCGCAGAACCGGTTTGCGCGCCGCCTGCGTTTCGTCTAATCGCCGCATGGGCGCATGAACAGGCGCGGCCTTAAAGCTTTCAGCATCGCCGGACTTCGCCCGCTCTGCCAAGCTGCGCATAGAGCCGATAAACCGATCCAGCTCCCCTTTTGACTCAGACTCCGTAGGTTCAATTAACATCGCGCCGTGAACCACGAGGGGGAAATACATGGTCATGGGGTGATAGCCCTCATCAATCATCGCTTTGGCAAAATCGAGGGTCTCCACGCCGGTATCTTTTAAGAACCGATCATCGAACAGGGCTTCATGCATGCAATAGCCGTCAAAGGCAGGCGTCATGACATCCGACAGGCTCGCCTGGACATAATTGGCGTTCAGTACCGCGTCCTCTGTGGCCTGCTTAAGACCGTCTGCGCCGTGGCTCATCATGTAAGACAGCGCGCGGGTGTACATGCCCATATTGCCGTGAAACACGCACATGCGCCCGAAGCTTTGCGCGGCCTCGCCGTCTGCATTTTCTATCAGGTCAAAGCCGTCTTGCGTCTTGACGACAAACGGCACCGGCGCGAAATCTTTCAGCGCATCGGACAAAACCGTCGGACCGGAGCCCGGCCCGCCGCCGCCGTGAGGCGTCGAGAATGTTTTATGCAAATTAATATGCATTGCATCGACGCCCAAATCGCCCGGGCGGACGCGCCCGACCAACGCATTAAAATTCGCGCCGTCGCAATAAAAATAACCGCCGGCTTTGTGAATTAAGTCTGCGATTTCGATGATATCATTTTCAAACAATCCGCACGTATTCGGATTGGTCAGCATGATGCCGGCGATATCGTCAGAGCGTTCCGACAGCTTTGCGCGCAGGGCGTCCATATCAACGCGGCCTTTGGCATTGGCCGGGATTTCATCGACGGTGAAACCGCACTGAACCGCTGTGGCGGGGTTAGTGCCATGGGCGCTTTCCGGCACTAAGACCCGGCGACGTGCTGTCTGCCCGTCTGCGTCAAGGCGCGCCCGTATCGCCATCATGCCGCAAAGCTCGCCATGGGCGCCGGCCTTGGGCGTCAGGGCCACGGCAGGCATATTGGTCATCGTTATCAGCCAATCTGACAGCTCGCTCATCACTTCCAGCGCGCCTTGCACCGTCTGAACAGGTTGAAGCGGGTGCACATCGGCAAAACCCGGCATACGCGCCACTTTTTCATTCAGGCGCGGATTATGCTTCATGGTGCAGGAGCCGAGCGGATAGACGCCCAAATCAATGGCGTAGTTCTTTTGGGACAGGCGCACATAATGGCGCAGTGTTTGCGGCTCTGTTAAGCCCGGCAATCCGATCTCGCCTTGGCGCTCCATACCGCCCAGACGCGATTGCGTGCCTTTCGGCTCGGGCAAATCCACGCCGGTGCGGCGGGGCGTTCCGATTTCAAAGATTAAATCTTCTTTTTGCGACAGACCGATATTGCCGGAAAAGCTCTGCGGCATGCTTTCATTGGCGGCCGTTACGGGCCGGGTTTGGCGACCTTCAGTTTTCATGACTCCAGCCTTTCAACGGCAACGCATACGTTTTCAAAATAGGCCCATAGCTCCTGCGCAAATTGGTCCAAATCGGCTTTGTAGCCTTCGACAAATGAGGTTTTTTGGAAGGCATTTTGCAAGCCCTTTTGAAAGCTTTGCACCTTAGCCGAATTTAACGTCCCGCCTTCGGGATAGGCGACGTTGAGGTTTAGTTTTATCAAAGCCTGCGGAATAGAGGCCGCTTCAATCAGGGCCAGCGTAATCGCTTCGACATCGCCGGTTTCGTAATCGAGAACTTTTAAAAAGCCTTCGCGGGCATGATTATTGGCGCGGTTAATCAGAAGGTCGGTCAATACGTTACTCATGTCATTATCTTTCTAAGGGCTTGCTCAAACGCAGCCATATCGTCATCAGACGAGGTTTCGGTCACAGCGACCAGCAGCAAGTCATCGTTACCGCAGGTTAAGCGGGACACGGGAACTCCGCCCAAAATGCCGTGATCCGCGAGCGCGTCCACGACCGGTTTGGCCGGCTTGGACAGGCGTAGCGTAAATTCATTAAAGAATGTGCCGTTGACCAATTCCACGCCGTCAATGGCCGAGAGACGGTCCGCCAGCGCGCAGGCCGCTTCATGGTTGAGCGCGGCCAAGCGCTTTATCCCGGCATCCCCCAGAAGGGTCATGTGGATGGTAAAGGCGAGCGCGCAAAGACCGGAATTGGTGCAAATATTGGACGTCGCTTTTTCGCGGCGAATGTGCTGCTCGCGGGTTGAAAGCGTCAGCACAAAGCCGCGCTTGCCGGAGGCGTCAACGGTCTGCCCGCATACCCGGCCCGGCATTTGCCGCACCAGTTTTTGCCGGCAGGCAAACAGGCCGACATAAGGCCCGCCAAAGTTTAAGCCAACGCCGATGGACTGGCCTTCGCCGACCACAATATCTGCGCCCTGATGCCCCGGCGGGGTGATAGCGGCCAAGGCCACAGGCTCGGTAAAGACGGCAATCAGCAGGGCTTTGTGCGCGTGGGCTTTTTCTGCGTAAGGCGTCAGGTCGACAATCTCACCGAACACATTGGGTGACTGCACGACCACGCAAGCCGTGCTGTCGTCAATTTGCGACAAGACATCGGCATCCGATGACGGCGCGCATGGGTTTTGGGTTATGTCGATATCTAAAAATTTGGCCACGGATTGCGTGGCAGCGGCATAATGCGGATGCAAGCCGGCGGCCAGTACGGCCTTTTTCTTGCGGGTGACGCGCCCCGCCATAACCACAGCTTCAGCGCATGCGGTCGAGCCGTCATACATGGATGCATTGGCGACATCCATGCCCGTCAACAGCGCGACTTGCGTTTGAAATTCAAACAGGACTTGAAGCGTGCCTTGGGAAATTTCCGGCTGATACGGCGTATAAGCGGTTAAAAATTCTGAGCGCTGAATCAGGTGATCCACGCTCGCCGGGATGTGATGTTTATACGCGCCGGCCCCGCAGAAAAACGGAACGGACGCGGCGGAAACGGATTTATTTGATCGTCGCAAAAACCACTGCTCGACCGATTGCTCCGATTGATGCAGCGGCAAATCAATTAGCGTTTTCAAACGCGCAGACTCCGGCACATCATTAAACAGCGCATCAATATCCTGCGCGCCAATAACATCGAGCATGGCATTGCGGTCATTTTGATTGAGGGGAAGGTAACGCATGGTCTTAGTCCTGCTTAGTCTGCTTTTTGATAACTGCCTTCTCCTTAGAGAGAAGGCCGGCGAAGCGGGGATGAGGGGAAACGGGTTTATCAAAGTCCCTTACAAAATTCTGCGTAAGCATCCGCGTCCATCAGGTCGCCGAGCTCACTCGCGTCCGCGATTTTGATTTTTAGAAACCAGCCGCCACCGTCCGCCGAGGCGTTGACCGTTTCCGGCGCGTCTTCGAGGGCGGCGTTGACTTCGGTGACTTGCCCGCCGACCGGCGCGTAGACTTCGGACGCGGCTTTGACGCTTTCCACCACAGCGGCTTCATCGCCTTTCGACAGCTCCAAGCCAATCTCAGGCAGTTCAACAAACACGACGTCGCCGAGCGCGTTGGCAGCGTAAGGCGAAATGCCGACGGTTCCGGTGTCTCCGTCGACTTTAATCCATTCATGATCTTCAGTGTATTTTACGCTCATGACTTAATTTCCTCTGTAGTAATTATGGGTCGCGAAAGGCATTTTCACGGTTTTGGCCGGGCGGGGCTTGCCGCGTACAATCAGGTTTACGGCGCTGCCGGGTTTGGCGAAGGGCCGCGCGACAAAGCCCATGGCAATCGGGCCGCCAACCGTCGGGCCAAAGCCGCCGGACGTAATCTCTCCGATGACATTGCCGTCCGCGTCATGAATTTGCGTGCCTTCGCGCGCCGGCGCGCGGCCGTCAGGCAGAATGCCAACAAGGCGCTTGCTCGATTTATCGGCCAAATCCGCCGCGACCCGCGCCGCGCCGAGATAGCCGGCATCCGCGCCGCGCCGATGTTTGGGGATGGACCAAATCAGGCCGGCCTCGACAGGCGACACGTCAGGGGTCAGTTCGTGACCGTAAAGACAAAGTCCTGCCTCCATACGCAAGCTGTCGCGGGCGCCGAGGCCAATCATCTCAACATCGTCATGGGCCAGCAGCGCTTCGGTCAGCGCAAGCACGTCTTCATGTTTCACGGAAATTTCAAACCCGTCTTCGCCGGTATAGCCGGAGCGCGAGACGTGAATAAAGGTCGGCCCGGACGGCAACATAATCGGCGCGTCCGTATGGGTCATGAAAGTCAGGTTTAGGACTTGCGGGCATAATGCGCCCAGCACCTGCGCTGCTTTCGGACCCTGCAAGGCCAGCAAAGACAAATCATCATCTTTGTAATCAAGAAATACATCATCCGGCAGATGCGTGAGCATATGCACATAATCTGCGTCTTTGCAGCCCGCATTGACGACCAAATAAAGCTTGTGCGTATGGCCCTCAAAGCCCAGACGCGAAATCATCAAATCATCCAGCGTCCCGCCTTGCGAATTTAAAAATTGCGAATAGCGAATATGCCCCGGCGCAAGGCTTTGGATATCAGCGGGCACCAGTTTTTCCAGGGCCCGCGCGGCAGTTTCAAATTGCCCGTCTTGGGGAATGATGAAGCATTGCCCCATATGGGAGACATCAAAAAGTCCGGCCTTTCCGCGCGTATGCTTATGCTCGCCCATCACGCCGAGCGGATATTGCACCGGCATATCATAGCCCGCGAACGGCACCATTTTAGCGCCCAAAGCGATATGCTTGGCGTGAAGCTTGGTTGTTTTTAAATCAGTCATGCGCAGCCCGGCCCGCGATAAATCGCGAATTACGCCGCCTGCCGTCTCGGTGCCTGAGAGATTGATTCTACCCGCAACCCATTGCGCGTAAAACTTGCTCCGTCGGCAGGGCTTGATGCCCTTTTCCGGCCATTAAACTTTAAGCGGTCCGTTTACCTGAGCGTTTCCGGGGCCGTTGCGCCTTCGGTGGCCGACTCAACGGCCTCTCCCACTTAAAGCAATACGGCACCTATGCAATTTCGTCACAGGAGAGTCAATCCGCTAAAACAATCCGGGCTGTGGGTAAATCTCGCTGCACAAAACCCGGGCTTACATGCGCTCCGGCGCTTCCATACCCAATAAATCCAGGCACAGCTCAATCTGGCGCAAGGTCAGAGCCGCCAGAGACAGCCGCGACGCTTTCACATCTTCCGGGGTGTCATCGGCCAGTATCGGACAATCGGAATAAAACCGCGAAAAGGCCTGGGCCAGCTTGTAAACATGGTCGCACAAAATATGCGGCGCAAATTTATCAGTGCTGACGGACAAGGCCATTTCAAAACTGTCGAGCATCAGAATCAGGTTTTGCTCTGCCGGCGCGGCCGCATTAATCGGCCCGCCGTCAAGGCCGGCGGCGCGGGCTTTACGCAAAATGGATTTTATCCGCACGGCGGCGTATAAAAGGTAAGGGCCTGTTTTGCCTTCAAACGCGGTGAAGCGCTCAATGTCGAAAATGTAATTCGTCATGCGCTGGTTTTGCAAATCCGCAAATTTCAGCGCCGCAATCGCGACTTTTCCCGTGATATCTTCAAGCTCGTCTTTGCCAAATTTATCGGCCATGCCGGCAGCTTTCACTCGCTCTGACGCCGCCTCATGCATCATAGACAGCAGATCTTCGAGTTTTAAAACGCCGCCGCCGCGCGTCGTAAACGGCTTGCCGTCCTTGCCGTTCATCGTGCCGAAACCGGCGTGATATAACTGGTCCGGCGTGTACCAACCGGCGCGAATGGCCGCGCGGAAAACCTGCTCAAAATGCAAGGCTTGGCGTTGATCAACGACATATAGAATAAAGTCAGGATTAATCTGCGTTTTGCGGTCAATCAACGTCGCCAAATCCGTCGTATGATATAGCACGGCGCCGGAGGAGGCGCGCAGCATGACCGGCGCCATCTCTTTGGCCGGCGCGACATCATCCACACGGATAATCAGCGCGCCGTCGTCTTCTTCGGTAATGCCCATGGCCGTCAGGTCATTAATCATGCCCGGGATAAGCGGATCAACGGCGGCTTCACCTTTCCACAAATCAAAGCTGACGCCCAAATCGCCATAGCCTTTTTTCAGCGCTTTGATGGATTCCGTGATGAAATGATCCAGCAGGGCGCGGTAGCCGGCGCGGCCCGCCTGCAGCTCTGCCGTGGCGACGCGGGAGCGCTCGAGCCGGGACGGGTCCGCTTTGGACTTGGCACTGGCCGCCGGATAAAGCCGGGCCATATCTTCCATAGTGACCGGCGATTGCGCCGGATAGCCGGACGTCACAGACCCGTCGAAATACGACAAGTCCGGCTGCTCATCTTCCAGCTCTGTAATCAAGTGACCCATTTGCAGGCCCCAATCGCCCATATGGATATCGCCGATGACCGTGTGGCCTTCAAAACGCAAAAGCCGCTTTAAACTCTCGCCGATAACGGCGGAGCGCAAATGGCCCACATGCATAGGTTTGGCAACATTCGCGCCGCCGTAATCGATAACAATCGTCTTGGCCTCAGGCGTGAGCGGCGCGCCCGTACGCGCGTCATCGGCAAGCTGCGCGGCGCGGGCGTTAATTAACGCATCAGAGGGCGTGATATTGATAAAGCCGGGGCCTGCAATCTCAAGCGAGGCAAACTCATCATGCGCCGACAGGGCCTCGACAATTTTTGCCGCGATATCGCGCGGATTGGCTTTCTCGCCTTTTTTCTTCAGCGCGCCGGCCGCCGCCATAGCGCCGTTACATTGAAACGGCGCCCCGTCCTTTGTGCTCGGCAGGACAGCGCCAAGCGCCGCGTCAAACCCCATAGCGTCAAAGGCGCTTTGCGTCAGCGCAGTCAACCGGCCTTGTACGGACGTCATGGCTACGGCGCGCCGGCAGAGACGCGGAACCGTTTTCCGGCCTCGTTGAATTCTTTTTGCGCCTGTGTCAGCTCATAGCCGACAACGATTTCAAAGTTGGCGCCGGAGGTCGTTTCTTTGGCCCGCGGAATAATAATCTCTTCGATGCGCTCCGTTGTCGACATGACGTCAACGCCCGGCGGGAACGTCACTGTGACCGGAAAGTATTCTTTTTCAATCACGGCAATATTTTTGCGGGTGACAGCGACAAAGTAATTATAGGTATGGGTCTGTCCGTTTGCGACCGGGCCGCGCCCAAAGGACATATCAATCTCGACATCCGCGCTGATAGGCGAGTCCGCCACATAGCGGCACAGGCTGCGCACCTCATTAATCTCGGCGGTAAAGCCGACATTTTCAAAGCTTTCTTTGCCTTGAATATCAACTTGGCGTGACGCCTCATAAAGCGCGAAAGCCCGCGGACACGGTCCGGGATTGGCCGCCTTGGCTTGCTCAAGACGAACGCTGCGCTCCTTGAGCGAAGAGCAGGCCGGCAATGTCATCAGCCCGGCGAGAGCCAGGGCGCAGGCGGCAGTGAACTTGAAGGTCATAGGGTTTTCCCGAAATTTGTCGTTTTGCAGCTTTTGGATATAGCCGCGCGCGCCGATAATGGCTAGGGTTAGATTAACCTGCTAAGTAACGCCCAAACGCCGCGCCGGCAATGACCGCACGCCAAGGGTGAGGAGAATTTAATGAGCCTGAAAGCGCCAAGCACAAAGCCGAATTTGAAAATCTATCTCGCGGCCCCGCGCGGATTTTGCGCCGGCGTTGATCGCGCCATTCAAATTGTCGAGCAATCGCTTGAGAAATACGGCCGCCCCGTCTATGTGCGCCATGAAATTGTGCACAATAAGCATGTGGTCGAACGGCTGAAATCTCTGGGCGCGATTTTCGTCAAAGAGTTGGATGAATGTCCGGATGATCGGCCTGTCGTTTTTTCCGCTCATGGCGTGCCCAAATCTGTCCCGGCCGCCGCGCAGGCCCGCAATATGAAGTTTTTAGACGCGACCTGTCCGCTTGTGTCCAAAGTCCATGTCGAATCAGAACGGCATTTGAAAACCGGCCGCGACATCCTGCTTATCGGTCACGCGGGCCATCCCGAAGTTATCGGCACGATGGGCCAAGTGCCCGAAGGCACGATGCACCTGATTGAGACTGAGGATGACGCAAAAAACTTTACGCCGCGCGATGCCGACAATCTGGCTCTGGTTACGCAAACCACACTGTCCGTGGATGACACGACCGGGATTATTGATATCCTGAAAGACCGGTTCCCGACGATTGCTCTGCCGTTTAAAGAAGATATTTGCTACGCGACAACCAATCGCCAAGCCGCCGTCAAAGCCATCGCGAAAAAATGCGATGTCCTCGTCGTTATCGGGGCCGGCAATTCTTCCAATTCCAAACGCCTCGTAGAAGTTGCCAAAGCCCACGGCGCGGATCACGCGTTTTTGGTTCCGTCCGCCGATCAAATTGACTGGGCGCAAATGCGCGGGACCGTGTCTATGGGCCTGACCGCCGGAGCCAGCGCGCCGGAATATCTGGTCGAAGGCGTCATCACATCGGCTCGGGAGCATTTTAATGTCACAGTCGAAGAGGTCGAAGTGACAAAAGAAAAAGTTATTTTCCGCCTGCCACGAGAGCTGCGCGAAGCGTCCTAATCTGTGCCGCGCCAATCTAAAAATGCCGCCGTTACGATTTATACTGACGGCGCATGCAGCGGTAACCCCGGCCCCGGCGGTTGGGGCGCGTTGCTGCAATCCGGCGCGCGGGAAAAAGAAATTTACGGCGGCGAAGACCTAACCACGAATAACCGTATGGAATTAATGGCCGCTATCAAAGCGCTCGAAGCGCTGCGCCCCGGATACTCCGGACCCATTACGCTTTGGACAGACAGCGTCTATGTAAAAGACGGTATTACGAAATGGATTATCGGCTGGAAAAAGCGCGGCTGGAAAAAGGCTGACAAAAAACCTGTCGTCAATATGGATTTATGGAAGCAGCTCGACGCGCTTAACAATGACAAAAATGTCGAGTGGAAATGGGTTAAAGGCCATGCCGGCATTGAAGGCAATGAGCGCGCTGATGAGCTCGCGCGGCGGGGCATCCCGAAAGCCTAGTCTTTTATAATCCGGTTCACGTGACCCATTTTTCGGCCGGGGCGCGGGGCGCCTTTACCATAAAGATGGATGTTCGCCGCGGGGTCCGCTTCCAGCGCCGGCAGGCCGGCCACGTCATCACCGATTAAATTGGTCATTTGCGTTATATGCGCCGGCACGGCACCGCCCAAAGGCCGTCCACATATAGCGCGGATATGCTGTTCAAACTGATCGGTGCAGCCGGCATTTTGAGTCAGGTGCCCGGAATTATGAACGCGCGGCGCAATCTCGTTGATAATGAGGCTGCCGTCATCCATTTGGAAAAATTCCGTCGCCATGACGCCGACATAATCAAGGGCGTCCATAATGGATTTCGCCATATCCTTGGCCACGCCTTTATCGCTGTGGGTCGGACATGTTGATGTGTGAAGAATATGATTGCGGTGCAGATTTTCAATCAGCGGGTAAGCGGCAAAGTCACCGCTCAGGCCGCGCGCCGCAACGATTGACACCTCGCGCGCAAACGGCGCGAACGCCTCGGCAATCAGGTCTCCGGACAGGCTGTCAAAAGCGGCTTGAGCGCCGGCTTCACTGTCGACCTTAACCTGACCTTTGCCGTCATAGCCAAAACGGCGGGTTTTTAAAATAATCGGCCAGCCAAATTCTTTGCCGGCGCGTTTTAAGTCAAAGACAGATTTTACATCCTTAAATCCGATAACCGGCACGCCGGCTTTGTCGCGCAAAAATGTTTTCTCCGTCAGCCGGTCCTGCGCCACTTCGAGCGCGAGCGCGCCGGGACGCAAGGCGGAATTCTCGCCGGCAATTGCCGCAGTCTGCGCCGGGACGTTTTCAAACTCGTAAGTGACAACGTCACAAACCTTGGCAAAAGCCGTCAGAGACGCGGCGTCATCATAGGCAGCGACCGTGTTAAATTTGGCAACGCTGCGCGCAATCGCATCCGGCTCGGGCGCATAAATATGAACCTCAAGCCCGAGACGGCTTGCGGCAACGGCGAGCATTTTGCCCAGCTGTCCGCCGCCTAATATACCGACAATGCTGCCCGGTCCGAACATGCTCAGCCTCGCGGATCCAAAGCCACGGCATCCGTCTGCGCGACCCGCCAGTCATCCAGCGCGCCGGCGATTTTTTCATCCGACAGCGCCAAAATACTCGCCGCCATAAGGGCTGCGTTCTTTGCGCCGGAATTACCGATTGCCAAAGTCCCGACCGGAACGCCGCCCGGCATTTGCGCGATCGACAAAAGGCTGTCCATACCGGAGAGCGCTTTGGACTCAACCGGCACGCCGAGCACGGGCAGCGGGGTCATGGATGCCGCCATGCCCGGCAAATGGGCCGCGCCGCCGGCGCCGGCAATAATCACCTTAAATCCGTTATCGCGGGCAGATTTCGAAAAGTCTACCAGCCGGTCCGGCGTGCGATGAGCCGAGACGACTTTGGCCTCATATTCAATTTGCAAAGCGTCCAAAATATCGGCGGCATGCTTCATGGTCGGCCAGTCGGACGTCGAGCCCATTATAATGGCGACAGGCGGGTTTGAGCTTGGCATCGCTTTCTCCGAAATATTCATCATTCGCGTCGGTCTTCGCGCGGGAAAGCGAGGGACATTAGCGCCCTGCCCGGCAAAATCAATTCATAAAACGCATTACTGCGCCCGAAACTGCGCCGAATGGGGACGCCGTCTTTACCCGCCGTTAACCCCGGTTTTCAACCGGGTTTTAATCCCAATCGTCTATGCCTATTCACAGAAGCGATAAAAAGAGCCGCCGTTAATGATCACACCGACCTTTTCAGATTTGCTGAAATTTGCCCCGACAGGGGAGCTTTCGCCTGCGCAGGAAGCACGGGACACTCAGACGCTGCTCAAAGAAAACAAAACATTGCGGGCGCGGATCTGCGAGCTTGAACGGGCCGCTGATACTGACCCGCTCTTGCCGCTGTATAACCGCCGCGCCTTTATGCGTGAGATAGACCGCGCCCGCCATGTTATGGCCCGCTATGATATTTTATCGTCCATTATCTATTTTGACCTGGATGAATTTAAGTCGGTCAATGACCGCTTCGGACACGCCGTAGGCGATGACATTCTGAAAGCGGTGAGCGACGTTCTGTCCGGCGGGGTTCGGGATTGCGACTTGGTTGCGCGCTTGGGCGGTGATGAATTTGGC
The DNA here is from genome assembly GCA_938010385.1 of uncultured Robiginitomaculum sp. Taxonomy (GTDB): domain Bacteria; phylum Pseudomonadota; class Alphaproteobacteria; order Caulobacterales; family Maricaulaceae; genus Robiginitomaculum. Next base: position 1,789 of record CALLVD010000064.1, on the reverse strand, counting down.
GTTTTGCTGTTTAAAACAGATGCCTCCATCGCGAAGGCCAAGGCGTCCGCACTCGCCTGCCGCATTTCAGAATTAACGGTTACTGTGCCGACAACACGGGTTACGACCGGCGCGAGTTGGGGCGTCGCAGCGTGTGAGTTTGAAGACACAGCGGATCAGATTTTGTCACGCGCTGATCGTGCCATGTATATTGCAAAACGGCGTAAGGCTGCCTGACGCTGTTAAGCGATAATGTCCGGGGTCATGTCGTCTTCCAGCGCGGCAATCCGGTCTTTGATTTGAAGTTTCATCTTCTTCATGCGGGCAATCTTCAACATGTCTGTCACGCCCAAATCATAGAGCGCCTTAATATCCGTATCGAGATGGCGATGCTGCGCACGCAGCTTATCCAGCAGGGCGCGTTTCTCGGCTTCTGACATCGTCTCGGGCAACGTCTCAGGCAACGTCTCAGTGTCGCTCGGCGGTGTATTATTGTCGCTCATGCCCAATCTTACAGCATTTGACGCGCGCTCACCATGCTTAACCTGTTTGTCATGTGACTTTTCGACCATTTTGTGTTACGCATAGTTATCGTCAACTAAACTAAAGGAGGCTTGAATGGCTCTCGAAGCGCATTTGCAAGAACTGAAATCAAAACATCTTACTCTGGACGAAAAAATCCAATCAGAACTTCGAACGCCGCTCCCCGACGCCCTCCATCTGGCCTCACTCAAGAAACAAAAATTACACCTCAAAGAGCAAATCGCCTCTTTATCGCAGTAAATCACGCTGCGAGACTGAATTAAGCCCGCTTTGTCTGCAATTGCAGCAAAGGCGGGCTTTTTTGTTGTTGGCGGCCGGCCTATAGTCGCGGTCAATCTTAGGGAGGGAGCCGTTATGGCCGGAATGAACTTAATGGAAATGATCTTAAACGCACAAGGCGGCGCGACCGCGCAGCAAGCCGGCGCGCAAATGGGTCTGGATCAGGCGCAGACGCAGAGCGCAATCGGCGCGCTGCTGCCGGCCATCAGCTCTGCGCTAAAAATGAACACGCAAAGCCCGCAAGGCTTAGGCGGACTTTTACAGGCACTGCAAGGCGGCAACCATGAGCAATATTTAGAAAATCCGCAAGCCATGGCGCAGCCTGAAACCGTTCAGGACGGCAATGCCATCCTTGGGCATTTGTTCGGCTCTAAAGACGTCTCACGCGCCGTGGCCGGCCAAGCAGCAGCGAAAACCGGTCTTGGCGCTGATGTGCTCAAAAAGCTGCTGCCGCTGGTCGCGACCATGGCTATGGGCAGCCTGTCCAAGCAGACCCGTCAGCCGGATATGAAAAGCGCGCTGGCCGGGCTGGCTATGCAGCAATTAATGGGCGCCGGCAGCTCGCCGCAGACCACGGGCCTTGGCTCTATGCTGGGCAATCTTTTAGGCGGGCAGCGTCGTCAACAACGTCAAGCCGTGGCCACGCGCGACCAGGGCCTTGGCATTTTAGGCAATCTTCTGGACGCTGATAATGACGGCAATACGATGGACGACATTCTCGGCATGGCCATGAAAGGCATGATGAATCGCCGCTAAGCCCGGTAACCGTTAAATAAAAAAGTCCGCGTCAATTACGCGGGCTTTTTCGTGTTTTGCTGCCGGGGGGCTATTTAGGGTCACCGCTCGGTGACATGCGCTCACCGACCATATCGTTACCGTCCATGGTCAGGCCGTATTTAGCGTTGTAAGCCAGCGTGTCCTCTTCCAGCGTATCCAAATGCATCATCTTTTTGATGAGCGGGGAGACGGCAATCAGGCCGACGCCGAC
>CALLVD010000063.1 GCA_938010385.1 uncultured Robiginitomaculum sp. | reverse complement strand
GGATAGTCACGGCATGCCTGCATTAATTCAGCCAACGGATATTTCTTATTAATTGGCATAATCTGCGTTCGCAGTTCGTCATTGGCGGCGTGCAGCGATATGGCGAGCATGGCTTTGGTGCGCTCGCCCATCGGCCTGATTTCAGGCACAACGCCGGACGTAGACACGGTAATGCGCCGCCGCCCGATACCCAAACCTTCCGGGTCGCAAATGGTATCAAGACTGTCGCCCACTGCGTCCGTATTATAAAGCGGCTCGCCCATGCCCATGAAGACGATATTGGTCAGCTTGCGATTATCTTGCGTGGTCGGCCATTCGCCCAAATCATCGCGGGCGACGAGCACTTGCAGGGTGATTTCCTGATCGGTCAAATTACGCACAAGACGCTGCGTTCCCGTATGGCAAAAATTACAGGTCAGCGTGCAGCCGACTTGGGATGAGACGCACAGCGCGCCGGTCTTTGACACATCCGGGATAAAGACGCTCTCGACTTCTACGCCGGGCGCCATGCGGATAAGATATTTGCGCGTGCCGTCTTTGGAAATCAGGCGCTCGACAATTTCCGGCCGGGCCAGAGAGAAATGCGCGGCAAGCTTTTCGCGCATCGGCTTGGCAATATTGGTCATAGCGTCCCAATCGGTCACGCCGTGATTATAAATCCAATGAAAAATTTGCTTTGTGCGCATGCGCACTTTTTTCGGCTCAATACCCAGCTCAGGACCCAAATCGGTTAAATGCTGCGCAATCGCTTTGCGCCCCAAACCGGCGAGGTGAATGCGCGGATCTGTGGGAGCGGCCGGAACGTCTGAAACAGTTTTGAGTAATTGTGTCGCCATAATGCGCGGCGTGTAGCACGAATGACCTGCCGGGGGAAAGCAGCTTGCGCTTATGCCAGCTCGCTTTTTAAATCCCGCGAAAGCAAGCGCGAAACGGCTTTGTCTACGTCGATGTCGCCGGACAAAATATCGGCCATAGCCACGCAAATCGGCATATCGACGCCCAGGTCCGCGGCCAGTGTTTTCAGGGCCGGCGCGGTGGCGACGCCTTCGGTCACGGCGCTGCGCGCGCCCATAATCTCGTCCAAGCTTTTGCCCTGTCCGAGCGCGAGGCCGCAGGACATATTGCGCGACAGCTCGCTGCTGCAGGTCAGAACCAAATCGCCAAGGCCGCACAAGCCGGTCAATGTCTCGCCTTGCGCGCCGAGCGCCTCGCCCAGCCGGGTCATTTCGCGAAAGCCGCGGGCAATCACCGCGGCATGGGCGGACTTGCCCATTTCTTTGCCGAGCACCAAACCGCAGGCAATGGCGAGCACGTTTTTCACCGCCCCGCCGACCTCCGCGCCGATAATATCGGTAACAAGATAAGGGCGAAACGCCGGGGAGGCGATGGCATTACCGAGCGCTTCACCCAGCCCGGCGTCCTCGCAGGCCAATGTCACAGCCGCCGGCAATCCATTGGCCACGTCAATGGCAAAGCTTGGCCCGGCTAAAACAGCGGCGCGGGCGGTCGGGATTTCATCTTTCAGAACGCCGGCCATGAATTTTAAGCTGTTATGCTCAATGCCTTTTGAACACAAAACGATGGGCAAATTGTCTTTGGCATAGCGCGCAAACGCTTTGAGCGTGCCGCGCATATGCTGCGCGGGCGGCACAGCCAAGACAGCATCAACGCCGGAAAATTCTGCAAAGTCGGATGTGGCTTTAATCGCCGCGTTGATTTTCACACCGGGCAGGTAGAGCGTGTTCTCATTTTTGGAGTTAATGGCATCAACGCAATCTTTTTCAAACGCCCATATCGTCACGTCACGTCCCGCTGCGGCCAGAGCTTGTGCGAGCGCGGTGCCCCACGCGCCGCCGCCGATGACGCCGAATGTTTGAAAACTGTTTGTCATGATTTGGGGCCTTTTTTTCCGCTTCCGCTCTTAGGGTTATTGGCCGCCTTTTCACCGTCCAGCGGCCAGCGCGGACGGGCGGCGGCAGACAAATCGTCAATATCGCCGGCGGCCAAGCGCTCGGCTCCGGCCAGCGCAATCATGGCGGCATTATCCGTGCAAAACTTCAGCGGCGGAAAATTCAACGCGTAAGCCTCACGCGCGCACCAGGATTTCAGCGCAGCGCGAATCTCGCTGTTTGCCGCAACCCCGCCGGCAACGACAAAGCGGTATTCGGGCTCATCGGGATGCTGTTTTTGAAACAAGGCCATGGCTTGTTTGCAGCGATCAATTATGACGTCAGACACGGTTTTTTGGAATGAAGCCGCCACATCTGCGCGATCTTGATCCGTGGGGTTATCAATGGCGGCGTAGGCGCGGGCCGTCGCCGTTTTCAGGCCCGCAAAAGAAAAGTCTGCATGGGCCTTGCCGGCAAACGGTTTGGGCAGTTTATACGCTTTGGGGTCGCCGTGCTCTGCTGCCGCCTGCACTTTTGGCCCGCCCGGAAAGCCAAGGCCCATGACCTTAGCCGTTTTATCAAACGCCTCACCGGCGGCGTCATCTACGGTTGAGCCGAGCCGTGTATAATCGCCCAGACCGTTGACGGATAAGAGCTGTGTATGTCCGCCGGATACCAGCAAGAGCAAATAAGGAAACGGGCAGGGCGATTCCAGCGCCGGGGACAGGGCATGGCCTTCCAAATGATTGACCGCAATCAACGGCTTATACAGCGCCAATGCGAGGCCTTTCGCCGTCATTAATCCGGCAATCACGCCGCCGATCAGCCCCGGGCCGGCTGTGGCGGCTATCGCGTCCAAATCGTCCCAATCCAAGCCGCTTTCGCGCACGGCCTGCGCGGTCAGGCTGTCGACAATGTCCAAATGAGCGCGGGCGGCCATTTCGGGAACCACGCCGCCAAACGGACGATGAATTTCATCTTGCGAGGCAATGACAGAAGACAGAATTTCAATGCTGCCGTCTGCGTTTCGGCGCACGACAGAGGCGGCGGTTTCATCGCACGATGATTCCAATCCCAAGACCGTATGTGCCGCCTGTACTTGCATCTGTTTTGCCGTTAAAGCCATGGCAAACAGGTAAGGATAAACGCCCGGATATGCAACAGGTGCTGACAATCGGAAGTCGCGGCTCGCCGCTCGCTATGGTGCAAGCGCGTCAGGTGCAGGCCCTGCTCGGACAGCGGGCGGGTCTTGCCAAAGCTGACTATGATGCGGCCTTTCCGATATCCGTTTTTAAAACCACCGGTGATGTGCTGACCGGACGTTTGGCGCTGTCCGGCGGAAAAGGCTTGTTTGTCAAAGAGCTCGACGAGGCTCTGGCAGATGGGCGCATTGATTTGGCGGTGCATTCCATGAAAGACGTGCCGACCCATATGCCGGACGTTTTTGACTTGGCCGCTATCCTGCCGCGCGAAGATACGCGCGATGCGTTTATATCGCTCACCGCGAAATCGTTCCTGTCTTTGCCCCACGGCGCGACCCTCGGCACAGCGTCTTTGCGTCGCCAAGCCCAAGCCGCGCGTCTGCGCCCGGATTTAAAGATAAAGCTGCTGCGCGGTAATGTCGGAACCCGTCTGGCCAAATTAAAGGCCGGCGATTGTGATGCGACATTCTTGGCAAGCGCCGGATTAAACCGTTTGGGGCAAACGGATGTGATTACGCATCTTATTGATACGGCCGATATGCTTCCCGCCCCGGCCCAAGGCGCGGTGGGCATACAAATCCGGCGCGCAGACACGAAGGCCCGCGACCTGATTGCGCCGCTGGACGACAGAGCGACCGATATCTGCATCACTGCAGAGCGTGCTTTGCTTAAATCTTTGGACGGGTCTTGCCGCACGCCGATTGCGGCGCTGGCGACATTAACCGGACAGACGATGCGCCTGCGCGCCCAAGCCTTGACGCCCGACGGTCAAATCAGCTTTGACCGCGATGAAACAATTCTACTCGGCCCTGACGCGAAAGGCGATGCCTACGCGCTGGGCTATAGCCTCGGAATGGATATCCGGTTTGAAGCGGGCGGATCTATTCAATGGGATCTGCCAAACGCGGTATGAGCGGCGCGCCCAAAGCTCAGTACGTTTGGATTACCCGCACGGATACCGGCGCGGCAAGCAGCGCGGCTGCCGTGACCCGCGCCGGCTTTACGCCGCTTATCGGTCCCTTGCTGACATTATCCGCCGTATCAACCCCGGCCTGCGCGCCCGAAGAGGACAGCGTTTTGGCGTTTACAGGCCCCAATGGCGTGCTCGCCTTCCGGGCGCTGTCGGACCGGCGTGAATGGAGTGTATATACGGTTGGCGATGCCACAGCCAAAGCGGCGCGCGACGTCGGGTTCGAAACAGTGAAAAGCGCCGGCGGTGATGTACACGGCTTAGCGGCTCTTTTGATTAATGACGCGCCAGAATTTGTGACCTATCTGTCCGGGGTCCATGTGGCCGGGGATTTAATCGGCGCGTTGGAGGCGGCAGACATTCCCTGCACGCGCACGATTATTTATGGCAGTAAAGCCGTTTCTGAATTGCCGAAAAGCGTTTCAACTGAGCTCGGGAATAACCGAATGCTCTGCGCGCTGTTATATTCCCCCAAAGCTGCCCATAATTTTTGCCGGCTTTTACCGGCAGCTTTTGCGCCGCTCATGCATTGTATCTGTATATCGCCCAATGTTGACGCGGTCTTAAGCTTGTCCGGCTACAGCTTCGCCTCGCGTCAAATCGCATCTGCGCCTGACGAGCCGTCTATGACAGCTTTGCTTGAGGCGGCAGCGTTAAAAGCGTAAGCTAATAAAAAAAGGCCACCTTTATGTCCGACGATAAAAACCCTGAAACGCCTAAGCCGGCCGCCGGAAAATCCGCGCCGGGTTTAAAGGACTTCAAAACGGAGCCGGTCGCGTCAAAGCCGGCCGCGAAACCGGCCGTTAAAAAGACGGCTCCAAAAACCAAGCCGGCAAAGCCTCGGGATGCGCGCAGCGGCGTCAGTTTTCCGCTCGCGCTGATAATGGCTGTTATCGCGGCCGGCGCAGGCGCGGCCGGCGGTTGGCTTCTGCCCAAAATGTTTGATCCGGCTAATGCCGCTCCCGCCCAAGCCATTACGCAAAACGCGCAAGCTGTAAAGGCAGCATCGCAAACGGCCAATCAGACGGCCCAAGCCGCGCAGACATTGCAAGCCGATATAAAGACTTTGAAGCAAACGGTTCAAAGCCGCAGCAGCCAAGCGTCGGATATTGCCGCTTTGCAGGCACAAGTCGAAACGCTTGAAAGCATCGATTTTGACGCTGCGCGCGCCGCCGCAATGGCGCCGGTGATTGCCCGGGTCGACGCGCTTGAAACAATTATAACGCCTGAGGGCGAAGACACCGGCGTGGCTTCGCAGCTTTTAGAGCGCCTCACAGCGCTTGAAACGCGCCTGACTGAACTGCAAGCGGTTCCGCCTGTCTCTATGGAACCGACCGTGCTGTCATATTCCAAAGGCAATGCAGCGGATGAAAACGCGGCAGAAACCGCGCCAGAAAACGCGTCCGATACCGAGGTCGAGCCTGCCGAGGCAAAGGCCTACGATTTAGCCGCCAATTTTCCGCGCGAAGACATGCTGAAAGCATTATCAATTCAGAGCCGAAACACTGAGGAGCCGAGCTGGCTGCGCAAGCTTATCGGCAAGCATATTCAGACCGATGATTTGTCTGCTGCCGACGCGCGCACTTCAATTTTAAGCGCGCAGGCTATGGCGCAAAACGGTAATATTGCCGGCGCTGTAGCGACGATTGAGACATTAAATCCGACCTTGCGCGCCGCCGCCCATGGCTGGATGATCGAAGCCAAAGCGGCGCTGAAATAGACGTTAAACCGCCGGTTTGCGGCGATTAAAGGACACAAAATGAAATCTGCTCTGATCCGCTATCTGATCCTTGGCCTTCTGTTCGCAGTCGCCGTGGCCGCCTTGCTTTTATATATTGGCGGGGACAGGTTTTTTATTATTGAGCACGCCAATAAAGATGCGGCGCGTCCGGAAGGCGGCTATAAAATTTCCATGCAAGCGGCTGTGTTTGCCGCGATTGCCGCAACCCTTGCCATAATCGCGTCTTGGGCGCTGGTGCGGTTTATTCTCGATATTCCGGCGCGTTTGCGCTCCGGCGTGTCTAAGCGTAAACGCGGCAAAGCGCTCGAAGCTATGGAAGATGCCATGATTGCGGCAGGCAGCGGCGACGCGGATACGGCCCGTAAAAAGGCCGCCCGCGCCGGCGCTCTGATTGACAGGCCTGCGCTTGGCAATATCGTCAAGGCTCAAGCGGCCGAGGCATCCGGCGATACGTCCGAAGCCGAAGCGCAATATAAAGAAATGCTCAAGGTCGAAAAGACCCGCAAGGTTGGCCTGCGCGGCCTTGCGACTTTGGCTTATAATCGCGGCGACATGGCCGCTGCTGTGTCCCATGCCAAAACCGCTTACGCCGACAACAAAGAGGCCAAATGGCCGTTTGATATTTTGTTCGGCGCGCAAATTTCCGAGACAGAATGGGATAAAGCGATTGAAACTTTGGAGACAGCGGAGCGCCGTAAGCATATCTCCAAAGATGTTGCCGCGCGCCGAAAGGCGGTTATTCTGACCGCCAAAGCTGCGCAGCTTGATGCGCTCAGAGAGAAAAAATCGGCGCGTGAAACGGCGCAAATGGCGGCAGACGGCATGCCCGCATTCGCGCCCGGCGTGGCTTTAGCGGCGCGGCTTTTGGTGCAAAACGGCGAAGATTCAGAGGCTGCAAAACTTATCGAGCGTGCTTGGAAAAAAGCGCCCCATCCGGCGCTGTCCATGGCTTATCGCGACATTGTCAAAGGCGAAGCGCCAAAAGCGCGGGCCAAGCGGATTAAAACTTTGACCAAACAAAATTCAGGCCACAGAGAATCTTTGCTGCTGAATGTCGAAGAAGCCTTAGCCGCCGGCGACGGCGTTACGGCGTGGGGTCTTTTGGCGCCTATGGTCAAAACCGGCCGCCCGTCGGCGCGGCTTTGCGCTCTGGCTGCCAAGGCGGAAAGCCTGTGTAAAAACCCGAAAGACGCATCGCTCTGGGTGGCCAAAGCGGCGGCTGCGCCTAACGAGCCGGATTGGTCAGATTTGGATCCTGAAGGCGGCGCGTTTCTTTACACTGACGCCGATTGGCGCCGTCTGATTTTCTCTTACGGCGACACAGGCGAGCTTATTCATCCGCGTCATGAACGGTTTGAAACCGCCCGTCCCGCGATTGATTTAAAATCAATTCCGGCCGCAACGGACTCTGATACAACTAAGCCTGAGAGCAAGCCGGCCGTGACCGCGCCCAGTCCGGATGTTATATTGTAAACCGCTCCGGCTTTAGCTTGCTATAGCAACGGATTGCTGCAAAAAAGCAGTCGCGCTTACGGCACAGAAGCGTTTATTTACAATAAGGATCGCCGTCTATGGAACCGGCTTTAAATTCACTGGCAGCAGGGTTCCCCTGGCTGATTTTATTTCTGCTTTTGGCAACGGCGCTTTATATTATAGGCATGATTGTCTATGTGCAGTTGACGCCGCACAAAGAAATCACGCTTATTCGGGAGGGGAATACATCCGCTGCCGTATCATTTTCGGCTTTTCTGATTGCGCTCGCTCTGCCGCTTGCCGCGTGCATGACAAGTTCTGTTTCATTATTTGACTTAGCCGTTTGGGGCACGGTCAGTCTTTTGCTCCAACTTTTCCTGTTTCGCATGACGGATATGCTGCTGCCTGATTTACCAAAGCGTATTTCGCAAAATGATATGGCGGCTGCTGTTGTCCTCAGCGCGTTTAAGCTGTCGGGAAGTATATTGCTGGCCTCAGCTGTTTTCGTAAAGTTTTAGACTCATTGTGGCTCGCCGGCGTAAACAAAAAACGCGATTTTTGCCGCCCGATTGGACGATTTACCTGATTGTGCTTGGGGTGATTTTGCTGCGGGCCAATGTTTCCAATAATAATGTTGAAGCGATTGAGCCGCCGCCTTTGGGCGCGGCCCTGCCTGATATTCGTCCCGGCGACCCCGCCGTTATTGTCGAGCTTGGCAAACGGCAATCCGGCTCGGGAACGGCGTTCAGCATTGACGGGCAAGGCACATGGCTGACCGCGCGTCATGTGGTTGACAGTTGTGATCGCGTTGGGCTGATTGCCGGCACGAACAGCGCTGTCACCGCCGATAAGGTAATTGTTTCAAAAAGCAGTGATACCGCAATTTTAAAAACGCGCTGGCAGCGACCCGCTATACCGACGGATTTAAATACGCGCAGGACTACGAAAGAAGCGGGTTTCTTTTTCGGCTTTCCGCAGGGACGGCCGGGTGAAGTGGCCGGCACGCTTTTGGGGCGTCATCAATTAATTACGCGGGGCCGCTACAATGTCGAAGAGGCGGTCTTGGCCTGGGCAGAGCTCGGGCGTACGCGCGGCCTGCGCGGCTCGCTTGGCGGGCTGTCCGGGGGACCGGCTTTGGATAAAGACGGCGAGGTTATCGGCGTCGTGGCCGCGGAAAGTCCGCGACGCGGCCGGATTTATACCGTCGCGCCAAGCTCTGTAAGGCCGCTTGTTCCGACCGCAATTAAATCGGCAAATGCCCGCCCTGTCAGTACAAAGGATTTTGGCAAAGAAGCCGACAGCTATCGCCGTGACCGCCGAATTGCTCAGGTCATTTGCTTGGTCGATTAATGGGCGTCCTTTTAAAAATGCGCGGTTTGTGGGCAATTATTATTTTCTGCCTGATCGGATTTGCCGTTTATAAATTTGCAGATTCGAAAATTCCGTCTCAGCATTTATTCTGGAAACCGCTGGATATAAATGCGCCGATTGGCATGGCGACAAAAACGCAGATAATGAAAATCAGTCTCGGCCCGCGTGCGCAGTGCCTGACACTGCTGCAAAGCGATGCCAAGGATACACAATTTACCACTATGGAGCCGCAACGAAACGGCAAGGGCTGCGGCTGGGATGTATCACTGAACGCGACGCAGATTGCCGGCGTTACATTTCGACCGAGCACGATGGAATCGCTCTGCCCCGTGCAAATTTCGGCCTATATCTGGCTGCAAAAAGTTGATGAGAGCGCTCGCGCTATCTTGGGCTCGGGGCTGAAACGTGTTCACCATTACGGCACGTATAGTTGCCGCAATATTGCGGGCACACAAAGGCTGTCAGAACATGCCTATGCCAATGCCTGGGACGTTGCTGCCTTTGAGCTGGAAGATGGCCGGATGATAACATTGGCTAAGCATTGGGACGCCGGCGATGAGCGCGCAGGATTTTTACGCGCAGCGCGCGATTGGGGTTGCGATGTATTTCGGGTGACGTTGTCGCCGGACTATAACGCCGCCCATGCCGATCATTTTCATATAGACATGGGCCCGTCTTCAACCTGCCGCTGACCTTGACAGCATGACCGCCGGCTTTCACACTTGATGCGGGAGATGTATTATTATGGCCGCAATCATCGCAATTTTAACCGGGCTCGCCGCTTTGGTGTTTTGGCTCGGACGCGCGGCGCAAAACGCGCATCATGTGACTGACGCGGCCAAGGAGATTGCCAATCTTCCGCGTAAAATGCGCTACCTGAAAAAAGCGGGAAAATCCGGGCTGGAATTAATCACCGATCCGCGAGAAGCAGCCTGCGTTTTAATGATTGCCACAGCCCGCAGCAGCGCCGCCGGCACAGTTACGAATGCTGAGGCCAAAGCGATTGAAACCATGCTGGTTGATACGATGGGTTGGCCCGCCGATGACGCAGAAGATTTCGTCGACAGCCTGCGCTGGCTGACCCGCGATATTAAACAGCCTGATACAGTTTTAAAACCGATGACAAAATTTTTAAAACCGCGCCTGTCCACGCAAGAAGCAGACGAGCTGTCCCACATGATGACGGAAGTGGCTCTGGCAGAAAAAACGGCCACGGAAAAACAAACTTATTTTATCGGGCGCTACAGAGATATGATGGGGCTGAACCTGCCGGCCGGCTAGGCCGCAGCAATTTTTGCCGTGTAAGGAGCCTTCGCCGGCTTAACGCCCCGCGTAATACGCTTTATACCAAGCGACAAATCTCGCGATGCCTTCGCGAAAATCTGTCGACGGGCGATAGCCGGTCAGATCGTAGAGCAAGTCTGAATTGGCGTAAGTTTGTTTCACGTCGCCCGGCTGCATTTCAATCATATTTTTCTTGGCGGTCTGTCCGATGCTTGTTTCAATCGCGTCGATATAATCCATTAACTCGACCGGCGCGCCATTGCCGATATTGACCAAGCGGTAAGGCGCAACAGGGGACAGGCTGTCATGGGTGCCCGCCGGCTTTCCGGTTTCAGGAATACAGGGGATGAGCGCATCAATCCCGGCTGTCAGGTCGTCAATATAAGTGAAATCCCGCTGCAGCTTTCCGTGATTAAACACGTCAATCGTCTCGCCTTTCATGATCTTATCGGTGAACAGATAAAACGCCATATCCGGCCGGCCCCATGGGCCGTAAACGCTGAAAAACCGTAATATCGTCGTTGGGATTTGATGCAGGCTCGAATGGCTGTGCGCGATTAATTCGGAGGCCAGTTTTGTGGCGGCATAAATCGTCAGCGGATGCGGCGCGGCCTGCGTTTCAATAAAGGGATAATCTTCGGACGCGCCATATGCGCTGCTGGTTGACGCGATAATTAAATGCTTCACCGCATGAATTTTTGACAGCTCTGTAATGTTGAAACTGCCGATAACATTCGTGTCCACATATTCGCGCGGATGCTCAAGGCTGTAGCGAACGCCGGCTTGCGCCGCGAGATGGATGACGACGTCGGGCCGGCAGCGGTCAAAGACATCGGTCAGCGCTGCGTTATCTTCCAGACGAATTTCGCAAGCGGTGAAATTATCATAAGCCTCACACAGGGCCAGGCGGTCGCGTTTTAACTGCACGTCATAATAATCGGTGACGGCGTCAACGCCGAAAACCGTATGCCCTTGGGCCAATAATTTCAGCGCCAGATTATTGCCGATAAATCCGGCTGTACCTGTAATGACAAATTTCATAATTTAAACCCTGCCGCCTCATCAATGGCCAAGATTAAAGCCAGCGCTTCCAGTCCCTCTTGCCCCGTCACGGCCGGACGCTTGCGTTTGCCCGACACGGCATCGATAAAATGCTGCACATTAGCGCCCAGCGGGTCTTGCCCGCCCGGCGTATCGGCGTAATTTTCGTTGAGCGCAAAGCCGGTATTATTTTCAAATGTTCGGGCGACGAAATCGATTTTTAAAGTGCCTCTCGGATAAATAATTTCCATGTGCCGTTCGCGCTCGCCGTGAATGCGCGAGGCTGTTAATTGCGCGCGCTGCCGGCCGTCAAATTCTATATCCGTTGTAATCGCATCGGGAAATTTTGTTTTCTCCGCCGTTGCGTTTGCTGTTATTTGCGTTGCTTTCGGACGCCCGAAAAGCGCCAGCACCAAATCGGCATCATGCACCATCAAATCCAGCGTGACCGAGACGTCACTGCCGCGCGGGCTCCATGGCCCCATGCGCGCGGCCTTGATTGCCAGCGGGCTTTCCGGCGCGTCAAGCAAGCCCATCGCATCAAAGACCAAGCGTTCCTGATGTCCGATTGCCAACATCAAATTTTTCTCTTCGGCCAGAGCCGTCAGAGCGCGCGCTTCTTCAAGACTGTGAGCGATCGGTTTTTCAATCAATACGGGCTTGCCGGCAGACAGGCAGGCTTTGGCCATTTTGAAATGGGTGGCGGCCGGGCTGGCGATTGTCACAATGTCGACAGCGGATAGAAAATGCTCAAGATTGTCATAGCCGGGCACGCCGTGTTTCTCGCCGCCGGCTTTGGCTGCGCCGGCGTCTACGTCAAAAACGGCCGCTAAGTCAGCGCCGTTTGCCGCAACGTATTTTCCGGCGTGATAGCCGCCGAAAACGCCGGAGCCGATGACGCCTGCGCGCAATGTTTTTGCCATGAAAATCTCCGATAAGCCCAGCCTGACTTATGCCGCGCAGCGTGCCGATAAGCAAGGGCGCCGAGTCTGCGCTTCGCTAAAAATTCGTCGCTAAACAGCCTTTGGCATGGTAACGATGATTCATGCAAGATACCTATAAATCACGATGGCCCGAGCTTGAGCAGCGCATAGAGGATTTGCTGTCTGATCGCGGCCCTATGATCGGCAAAGAATTGTTGGCGGCGCTCGGCGAGGTCAACAACATGATTGTTTGGAAAATCTGCCGAAGCTCCCCGCGCTTTCGCCTGAAAAACTCTGCGCGCTATTATCTGCGCTATGATATTACCCGCGAAAACCAATTGCGCCTGTCGCCATCAATTTTACGTAATTTTATGTCGTTCACTTTGGTTCATTTAGCCAATCAATCCGTGCGCGCAGTAGAACGGTCTATATTGCTTTCAAATATGCACCGGGTCATCAGTCTGAAAAAACTTCAATTTGCGCGCCAAGCTATCCTGGCGCTGAAACCCGACACCCGCGCAATTTTGCAAGATCACGCCTGCGCATTTATTGCCGGCGATATCAGCTATTTTCTCGCCCATGACGAACCGCGCCGCGTTAATGATACGGATTTTATGGTCAAGGGCAGTGATATTGATATTGTCTTTGTCCACACACCGCAGGTCTCGCCCGACTTTGTAAAAAGCGCCGAAGAAGAATTTACAAAAATCAAATTTAAATATTTGAAAGACCCGGCTGTAACGCAGGAAATCGATTTCATATTCAAGCCGATTTCAAAAATGATTGACCAGTTAAGCTACGGCTCAATCGCGGAAAAAATCGCGTCAAAAATCTTGTACGAAAGTTCTTACCTTTTCGGCTCGCTAGAAATGTATGACGCCATGACGAAGCAGTTGAAGCTGCACGGCACAGAGGCCAAGATTGACCGCGATTTCGAAACCGCTCTGAGTGAGCGTCAGGAGACAATCCGCAAAATTTACGGCTTTTCTGACGAGCAGGTTCTGGCCAAGGATCCGGAAGTGCAGTCTCTGTTCTATTTCTCGCAAGAGCGTCTGGAATTTGAATAATTTTTCATTAGCCGAAATTGGCCTGTCCCTGTAAACAGCGGCAAGGAAAACGAAGGAATAAACTATGCGCGTTGCAATGATCGGAACAGGATATGTGGGTCTCGTTTCAGGCGTCTGTTTCGCGGATTTCGGTCATACCGTCACTTGCGTCGACAAAGACCCTGCCAAGATTGACATTCTCAATAAGGGCGGCGTTCCGATTTTTGAGCCCGGTCTGGAAGACTTGGTCGCTAAGAATGTCAAAGAAAAGCGCCTGTTTTTCACCACCGAAACAGCGAAGGCTGTCAAAGAAGCTGACGCCGTATTTATCGCGGTCGGTACGCCGGCCCGGCGCGGCGACGGTCACGCTGACCTGTCCTATGTTTATGCCGCCGCCGAAGAAATAGCCAAGGTCGTTGAGGGCTTTACTATGGTGGTGACAAAATCTACCGTGCCGGTCGGGACCGGCGACGAAGTCGCCAGGATTATTGCCAAAACAAATCCGAATGCTGATGTCGCCGTCGTGTCCAATCCCGAGTTTTTGCGCGAAGGCGCGGCCATTGATGATTTTAAGCGGCCGGATCGCGTCGTTGTCGGTACGGACGATGATCGCGCTGTGGCGCTGATGAAACGGCTTTATCGCCCGCTTTATCTTAATGAGACGCCAATATTATTTACGGACCGCCGCACGTCAGAGCTGATTAAATATGCCGGTAACGCCTTTTTGGCGACAAAGATTACCTTCATTAATGAAATGGCGGATTTGTGCGAAAAGGTCGGCGCGAATGTCCAGCAAGTTTCGCGCGGCATTGGGCTGGACGGACGAATCGGCCGTAAGTTTTTAAACGCCGGTCCGGGCTACGGCGGGTCTTGCTTTCCTAAAGATACGCTTGCGGTTGTGCGCACCGCGCAAGAAGCCGGCAGTCCGTTGAAAATTGTGGAAACGGTCGAGCAGGTTAACAAAGACCGCAAAGCCGCCATGGCCGGCCGTATTATTGAGGCGTGCGGCGGCAGTGTAGACGGCAAAACTATCGCAGTCTTGGGCCTTGCCTTTAAACCGAATACCGATGATATGCGCGACGCGCCCAGTCTTGATATTATCCCGGCTTTGCAATCCGCGGGCGCGCAGATAAAAGCTTTTGACCCTGAAGCCATGAAGGAAGCATCCCATATGCTGGATGATGTGGAATTTACGTCCGGCACCTATGAATGTATCGACGGCGCAGACGCTTTGGTCATAGTCACGGAATGGGACAGTTTCCGCGCGCTGGATATACGCAAAGTGAAATCCCTGCTCTCAGAGCCGATTATCGTTGATTTGCGCAATATCTATTCACCGGAACAAATGGCGGAATATGGCGTGACATACAGCTCTATCGGAAGGCCGGCGGTTTAAAGCAGATTACCGCGGGCTATCTGGACAATCCAGTCGCGCAAAAACATCAGAGCCAAAAGTAAAATCACCGGCGAAAAATCAAGCCCGCCAAGGCTCGGCACAACCTTGCGAATCGGCGCGACCAGCGGGTCGATAATGCCGTTCAGCGCCCTGACAATCTGATAGACGACAGTATTACGGGTGTTGATAATATTGAAAGCCAGAAGCCAGCTGACGATGACCCAGGCAAAGATGACAATGGTCAGCAATGAAATAATGCTGAGCAGAAGGTTTAATAGGGCGATGGACATGCGGTCTCCGGTTTAATCATTTGGACTTTATGTAGGCGCGGCCGCGCAAAACTGCAACGGCTTAAAAGGCGGCTTTAAGCGTATTGACGACGCCGTCCAATATAAACTGCGCCGCCAGCGTGGCCAGCAAAACGCCCAGAACGCGGGTCAGGACATCGGTGAAACTTTTACCCATGACTCGCATAATTGGCCCCGCAACTAAAAACGTCAGCAGAGTGATGATCAGAACGGCGATTAAGGCGGCGATAACCGAGACCTGCCCGGCAAGGCTGTCCGTGCGTGACATCAGCAAAAGCAGCGAGGCCATGGTGCCCGGGCCGGCGATCATCGGAATGCCCATAGGAAATACGGAAATGTCTTCGGGATCGGGGTTTTCACTCAGCGCTTCTTCGGCGCGCCCCTCGCGCGATTCTGTACGCTTTTCAAACACCATATTCAGGCCGATGATAAACAGCATGATGCCGCCGGCCACGCGCAGGGCATCAAGGCTGATCCCAAGCTTCACAAATATCCATTCGCCGAAAAAAGCAAAACCAAGCAGGATGACTGTGGCAACGCCGACGGATTTGAACGCCATACTGCGCTGATGCTTGCGCCCTGTCCCTTTGGTCAGGGTCGCGAAAATCGGCGCGCAGCCGGGCGGGTCGATAATGACGAACAAAATCGCAAACGCAGAGATAAACAGGGAGTAGTCAAACATAAGCCGCTCTAGCAATGATACCGGGTGCGGGCAAGTCAGGCGGCCGGCGGCAAGCGTCATATAAATAAAACCGTTTTGTCACATAACTGTCATGCGGGGGGGCTAGGTCGCGGACATCGAAACGACGGCAGCGTCCCAAGGGAGGGCGCGCTGCA
>CALLVD010000062.1 GCA_938010385.1 uncultured Robiginitomaculum sp. | reverse complement strand
GATTGAGCCGAGGCGTTAATATCGACCGTTGGTTTACCGATCAGACCCATAAAAACTGTTTTGTAGGGCGCCGTAGCCTTGACTGTAATCGTCGAGTTCGTGATATTTATAGTCGGTTCGCCGTAAGCCAAATCATATCTGTTTTGAACCAAAACATCAGCGACGACCTGCTTTCGGTCTCCGTTGTTGACATTTGTTTTACCCGGGGCCGGCTGGAGCCGTGCTGCGGCCAGAACGGCGGCATCAACCTGATGTTGGAGCATCATGCGCGATTTCGTCATGCCTGAATAGTCGACGGCTGCACCGACGACAGTCAGAAGGCATGTTGTGCTGACTGCAAACATCATAGCGACGTTACCGCGTGTGTCTGACGCCAAGCGGAGAATTGGAAATTTTTCTTTTTTAGCCCACATTTTCAATACCTTTTCCTAAGAAACTGAATGTGGCGTAACACAAATGCCCTTAAGCCTTCCGTTACAAGCATGGTAAACAGGAGGTTAGCCCATATTGGCAGCCGCGTAGATTTTGTCGATCGCCTGCATTTGCAAAACAGCATCGGACGGCGGCAGCGTGCGCCCTTCTCCGCGCAGCGCCGCAGCAAAAGCGTCCAATTGCGCCCGATAGGTTGAGAGGCCGTCAATCGCGTGTTCAGTCACTGTATCGCCGCGCTGCACCGTAATTTTGTGCCCGGTTTGCGGCGCGACGAAACCGTCATAGGTGACGCGGCCGTTCGTGCCGGTGATATCCAGCCTGACTTTTCCCGATGCGTCCGGCCCCATATCGCAAATAATCTCGCCGCTGACCGGCCCGCAGGCAAGCTGCGCCGTCATCGCACTGTCCACATCACCCGTGATAACTTGCGTGGCAGACTTTATGTCCGGCTCCCCGATTAATTGCCGAAACGCATGAAGCGGGTAGCAGCCGAGATCCATCAGCGCCCCGCCGCCCAGCGCTTTTTTATACCGCAGCTCGCCCGGCACATTCGGGATTGTATGAGAAAATTCACCGCGAAAACTGACAATGTCACCGATTGCACCCTCACTCAGCTGCGCCTCAACAAATTTAAATGCGGCGTGAAAACAGTAATGATAGCCTTCGGTCAGCAGCGCGCCCGTTTTCTTACTGACATCGGCCATTTGCTTGGCTTGGGCCGCGCTCATTGAGAACGGTTTTTCGCAAAGGACCGCTTTGCCGTTTTCCAGCGCCAGGCCGACCCACTCCAAATGCGCGCTTGGCGGCAAGGCGCAGTAGACCGCCTCAATAGCCGGATCCGTGCAGACCGCTTCATATCCGGCGCATACTGCATCGCCCAGTTCGTTATGGCGGATATAATCCCGCCCCTTGCCCGCGTCGCGGCATCCGACGGCGACAATTTGAATATCGCCGCGCGCTTTGGCGGGCGTGATAAAAGCTTTCGGCGCAATTCGCGACGCCCCCAATAATCCTGCTTTTATCACTTTAAGTCCTCCAATGCCTTTGTCAGTTCTGTGCCCTTGGCCTCTTTCAGTGCCGCGCACAATTCAATGCTTTCGAGCGTCTGCGCCAGACTGCGCTCATAGCCGGGAATAATGGCGGCCTTCGATGTGAAAAACGCAGCCGCCTCATCGCGCCCGTCCGCGCTGCAAAAATCAGCATATTCTGGCACTGTGGGACGATAGACATCCGAAACGCGGGCCTGCACAAAGGCTTCAAAGTTAGCTTTAAACCATGCCCAGGTCTCATCTTTAAGCGCGTCATTACCCATCATAATGAAAATCAGCGTTTCTGCCTGCCCGTTCGTCATCGCGCTTTGATCGCTCAGCACCATTGTACGCAGCTGCGCCGCAATTTCGGGATCCCTCACAGAACCCAGAGCCGCCAGAGCGGATCGCTTCTCCATAGCTTTGCCTGACCGCAGCAAGTCCAGAAGGGGCGCAAACGTCTCTTTCGGCCGAGACGCTGCGGCGCGGCTCAGCGCCAATGTCAACAGGTTCGGCGCGACAACAGATTTGTCGGCCTTACCGCCCACGCCCATATAAGCCAATCCTTTATCGGCAAACTCGGCGGACAGCGCCTTATCGTCACCGGAGCCCGCCAACATAGCGGCCAGCGTTGGCGCCAAAAGATTACCTTCGGGCGTATCTTTGCCGACAATTTCGCGGTAGCGCTCGGCAAAAGACTCCCGAATAAGCTTGGCCAGCCCGGCGTGATTACGCTGCGGCAAAACTTTTTCCAATGCCGAAATATGAGAGGCTGCATTAGAGGCCACGTCATATTCACGGCTTGCTGCAAATATCGCCAGTCCTTCAATATAGACATCGCTGCTGACCTCTCCCGCATTAAAGGCCGCCTGCAGACTGTCCAAAGCTGAGAGATGCTCGCGGGTATTGAGCCGGTCCAAATTGCCTAACAGGTCCGCCCAACCGTCACGACTCAGGGTGAAGCGGTAATAGGCTGCGCCGTCATTATTGGGCATAATCAGGTCCGGCTTACCGCGGGCCGGCAATGCGATACGGCCCGTTTTCGTTTTTAAAAGATCGCAAACTTTCTCTGAGCCGCCCGAATATCCGACGTTTAAACAGACGGGAATTTCCCATATTTGATTTTGCTCAATTTTCGAGCCGGCCGGGCCGTAGCGGGACTGGCTTACGATAACAGACGGAATTTCGCATGTGTCATCGCCGCCGCAATCAAGCCGCGCGCTGACCAGCGGCAGGCCCGGCTGATCCACAAAGCTTTTCAGGGCGCTGACCACGTCGGGATTGCCCGAAGCGTCTGCCAGTGAAGCAAAGAAATCATCGCCTGTGGCGACGCCGTCTGCATAGCGGTCCATATGCAGGCGTACGCCTTTTTGGAATTTATCTTCGCCCAGAAAACTTTCAAACATAGACAAGACGCCGCCCCCTTTGCGGTATGTAATGCCGTCAAATTGGTTCATGACATCTTCGGAGCGCAGCAGCGGCTCGCGCACTTTTCGCGTTGTTGCCAGCTCGTCTATGCGCATAGCGCCCAGCGCCGCATTTTGATTAACGCGATCAAAATTGCCGTCGGGCCTCCACAAATCCGTCCCTTTATTACCCATCCATGTGGCAAACGCTTCATTCAGCCAAATATCTTCCCACCAGACAGGCGTGACCAGATTGCCAAACCATTGATGGGCCAGCTCGTGCGCGTGAACGCGGGCATAGGCGCGTTTTTGTGACAGCGGCGCGTTCTCATCGAGCAGCAATAAATATTCGCGGTAAACAATCGCGCCGGGGTTCTCCATCGCGCCGAAAGCGTAGTCCGGCGCCGCAATCAGATCGAGTTTTTCATAGGGGTAAGGCGTGCCGAAATAGCGCTCAAAAGTCGTCAGGAGTCCGTCCGTATTCTTCAGCGCGTAGTCCATTTGATCGCCTGAGCCTTTGGCGGCTATGCCGCGCAGAGCGACAGGGCGGCTGCGAATTTCATTGGGCGGTATATCGCCGTAATCCACAACGTCATAAGGCCCTGCCCCGAAAGCAATCAGATAGGTCGGCAATGGGCGCGTCGTCGCAAAGACATGTTCTGTTTGGCCGCCGCCCACATCCACCGCGCCGATTTTCGGTGTATTGGCGTAAACCACATTCTCGCTTGGCGAGGTAATGGACACATCAAACGGGACTTTGAAGCGCGGCTCGTCAAAACTCGGAAACGCTTCGCGCGCGCCCATGGGTTCAAACTGCGTCACGATATAATGGTCGTCGCCGCGCACGACTTTATAGGCGGAAAACAGCGACATATTATAAGGCGTCTCATAACCCAGCGTCAGCGTCGCCGGGCCGGCCGCGAGCGGCGTTTCAAAATTCAGCCGCGCAACGCCCGACGGAGCCTGCGCCGGATCAATTTGCGTATAAACGCCGGCAATTGTCTCGTCCTCCTGCACGGCGAACACATCTCTGACTGTCATTTCTTTGCCGTGAATCCAGATTTGTTGCGTCGGCGATTTTATCTCCACCTCAATCTCGACAACTCCGGACATGGTGTCAGCTTTGGGATCAACATTCATATTCAGCGCATAGCGCACAGGCACAACATTATCGCCGAGTTGCGTATGCGGGACGTCCGGCTCTGTATGAAGCGACGGCCCGCGGCTGCAGGCTCCGATCAGCACAGCAAAGAGTATCAGCAGCGGGGTGAGACGTTTAAAATATATCATAAAGCGCTTTCAGTCAGTGGTCTTAAAATACCTAACGCGCAGAGGCGAAAATGCACGGTCTTTTTTCTATACGCCCGCTAAATAGTAATGCTATAACAATACAAAGTTTTTGACAGGCCACAGGGCATATGACAGACGCAACCGATCATAATTGTAATACGCCCGAGCTTCACGATCCGCTTGCGAGGGGGCGCAATGGCCTGTCCGGGCCGGGACGGCTGGACCCGGAAGAATCGTCGCGCATAACGCGGCGCATAACATCATGGTCCGTCGCGGTCGGCCTTATCCTGATTATTTTAAAGTTTGTGATATGGCGCGAGTCCGGGTCGGTCGGCATTTTGTCCTCCTTAGTCCATTCGGGTTTGGATTTTATCGCGGCATTGGCGACATTTTTCGGCGTTCGCTACGCTGCCCGCGCGCCGGACGCGCGGCACAGTTTCGGGCGCGGCAAGGCCGAAGGCTTTATCGCCGTTTTGCAGGCCTGCCTTGTGTTCTTCTCTGCCGCCCATATCTTGGAGGAAGCCATAGAGCGTTTTTTAGAACCGCAAGCGGTAGAGCAAGGCGGCTCAGTCCTGATGGTGATGATGATTGCCATTGTCTTGACCGCCTGTCTTTTGATGGCGCAAACCTATGCCATTCGTTCAACCGGCTCTGTTGCGATTAAAGGCGACCGCGCGCATTTTCTGGCTGATATGGCGTCCAATATAGCCGTGGTTATCGGCGTGTCTTTTGCCGCCTTTACCCCCTTTGCCCGCGCGGATTCTATCGCGGCTATGGTGATTGCGGCGTGGCTGGCCTTTACCGGATATCGCGTGGCCAAAATGGCGTTTAATCAATTAATGGACAGAGAGCTTGACGAGGCAGAGCGCGACTATATCCGCGCCTTGGCGGGACAGGACGCACAAATTAAAGCGATTAAAGATTTGCGCACCCGCGCCTCGGGCCCGCATATTCATATCCAAATGCATGCCCATCTGGATGAAGACCTGTCCCTGATTGACGCCCACGCCATTATCACCGCCGCAGAGCAGCGCGTTCTGAGCGCTTTTCCGGCCGCCGATGTCACGATAAATCCGGACCCGTGCGGGCACAGTCACGGCAATACAAGGTTTCGGCGCGGCGACTAGATTTGTCATTTCACCCGCCGGCGTTAAGAGCTTGTTACCCATAAGCTTTCATAATACTGCCCTATGAGAACGCTTTACCATTGGCCCCTTGATCCCGGCAGCCGTCAGGCCCGCTTGGCGCTGGCCGAAAAAAAGCTGAAATTCAAGCTTGAGCCGGTCAGCCTGTGGGCGCCGGGCGAGGACTTTCTCGCCATTTGTCCCGAAGGCTTGCCCCCGGCGCTGATGGAGCCTTTATCGACCGGAAAAGTCATGATTACCTCGGCCCGCGCCATATGCGAATTTGCCCAAGATCAAAGCCCGGCGCGTCATCCGATTATGCCGGAAAAGCCGGCCGAAAAAGCCGAAGCCCGCCGCATCTGCCAATGGTTTGACAGCAAGTTTACCGGAGAGGTCAACGGCTATATCCTGACAGAGCGATTGGAAAAAATCATCTCAGGCGGCGGCGCGCCGGACCCGGCCGTTCTGCGCGCCGGCCGCGAAAATCTCGGTTTTCATTTGCAATATATTGCCTGGCTTTTGGAAGACCGTGACTGGCTCGCCGGAAAGACATTTTCGCTCGCCGATATTTGCGCGGGCAGCCATATCTCCTGCCTTGATTATCTGGGCGAGATTAAATGGGACAGCGCGCCGGCGGTCAAAGCCTGGTATCAGAAACTCAAATCCCGCCCGGCCTTTCAGCCCCTGCTCAAAGACCGCATTCCCGGCCTGATGCCGCCGCGCCACTATGCGGATTTGGATTTTTAGGCCATAAGCCTTGCCATGCTAAAGGCCTTTAACAAACGCGCGCAATCCCTCGGCTTTACCGCGCCCGGCATTGTTGACCTGACCGGCCATGACCCCAAGAATGCCGACTGGCTGCGCGCTTTCGTGGCGGCCGGCTATCACGGCACAATGGACTGGATGGAAGAAACGCTGGAGCGGCGGGTCCATCCCAATGCCATGTGGGCAGAGGCAAAATCCGCCATTGTGCTCGGCTATAATTACGGCCCGGACAGCGACCCTTTGGTCACGCTTTCCCAAAAAGACAAAGCCACCATATCGGTTTATGCGCGCAATAAAGACTATCACGGCCTGATTAAAGGCAAGCTGAAAGAGCTCGCCGCCCTACTCGCCCGCGACACCGGCCGGGACGTGAAAGTCTTTGTCGACACCGCGCCGATTATGGAAAAGCCGCTGGCCATGGCGGCGGGCATAGGCTGGCAAGGCAAGCACACCAATGTCGTGTCCCGCGATTACGGAAGCTGGCTGTTTTTGGGGGTTATCCTGTCGGCGGCCAAACTCACGCCCACGCCGGCCGAGAGTGATCATTGCGGCAATTGCACCGCCTGCCTTGATATCTGCCCCACAAACGCCTTTCCGGCCCCCTATAAGCTCGACGCGCGGCGCTGTATTTCCTACCTCACCATTGAGCATAAAGGCCCCGTAGAGCCCGATCTGCGCGCTCTGATGGGCAACCGCATTTACGGCTG
>CALLVD010000061.1 GCA_938010385.1 uncultured Robiginitomaculum sp. | reverse complement strand
GGGAACAGGGCGTGCACCGGATTAATGCCGATGAAATCTGCGCCTTTTGCGGCCATAATCTCGGCCAGCTGTGCTAAATCTTCAAAGTCGCCCACGCCCCCGTTACGCTCGGACCGCAGGCCGTAAAGGGCGGCAGTCACGCCCCAAACTCCGCCGGTTTTTTCTAAAACTTTCGCGCCGAAAACATTCGGTTTATCGCCTGAAATTTCGGCGGTTCCGGGCGCTGTAAGATTAAAAGGATTGACGCCCATCGCTTTTAAAAGTTTGCGCTTTGTGTGCGTATCTGCCGTATGAACTTGGCCGGAAATGTCGCGAAAGCTGTCGACGATGCCAAACGTCTCCGCCGCCGCATTGATGGCGCCGTGATAAATGTCCGGACGAATATAGGGGCCTTTATGTGTAAATACGGTGACGCTGTCGGCGGGAATAATGTCACCGGCTTGATGCTCTGCTGTTGTGATGTTTCGGGTCCAGTCCGCATCTATCCACGGTGCGCGGATGTCGCCGCCGCGATTCAACACAATCGCAATCGTGTCATCGCCGGCCGGGCTCAGCAGCAGGGCAAAGCATTTAAAGTCCGGATTTTCCCAATCACCGGGATGCATTTGTGCGCCGTCCGCCCGCAGCCAGTCGGCGTTTTGCACCGGCAGATCGCATATTGTCTCGCCATGCAGGAAATCTGTTTGCCGAAAATGCGGCTTGCTCTTACGCAGCGCTATCAGCTCGCGCGTAAACGCCTGCAAATTTTTATCCGCGCCGGCCCAATCCAGCCAAGTGATTTCATTGTCTTGGCAATAGGCATTATTATTGCCCTGCATAGAATGCCCAAACTCATCGCCGGCGAGCAGCATGGGCACGCCTTGGGACAGCATCAGCGTTGCGAGCATGTTTTTGCTGCGTTTTAAGCGGACAGCCTTGATGAACGCATCATCGGTCGGGCCTTCAACGCCCATATTATCGGACAGATTATGGCCATGGCCGTCGCGATTATTCTCGCCATTGGCATGATTATGTTTGTGATTATAGCTGACTGTATCGCGCAGGGTGAACCCGTCATGGGCGGCGATAAAGTTGATGGCGGCCTGCGGGGCCCGGCCGCTGTGGTCGAAAGTCTTGGCGGAGCCGAGCAGTTTACCCGCCAAATTCTGATGAGCGTGAGGCTCGCCCTTCCAAAAACCTCGCACGCTGTCGCGATAACGGTCACTCCATTCGCTCCATCCGGCCGGGAAATTTCCGAGTTGATAGCCGCCGGGGCCAATGTCCCACGGCTCGGCAATCATCTTTACCTTAGACAAGACGGGGTCATCGGCGATGGCTTTGAATAAAGGCGCGTCGCGCTCAAAATCATGGGGATTACGGCCAAGCACCGGACCCAAATCAAACCGAAATCCGTCAACCTTCATACCTTGCGCCCAATATCGCAGGCTTTCCAGCGTCAGCGCCCGCACTTCAGACCGGCTCATATCCAGCGTATTGCCGCATCCGGTGTGATTGACGTAAAAGCGGCCGTCGTCCTGAAGCTGATAATAAGAGGCGTTGTCTATGCCGCGATAAGACAGGGTCGGGCCGTGCTCCCAGCTTTCGGCCGTATGATTGTAAACCACGTCTAAAATGACTTCGATGCCGGCTTCATGGAGCGCATCAACCGCGTCGGCCCAGCTCTGCGCGCCGTTTGGGCCAAAATATGGCTTGTGCATCGCAAAATAATTGACCGGATTATAACCCCAATAATTGGTCAGCCCCATCTCCGTCAGGCGCGGTTCGGAGAAAAAGCTTTGCACGGGCAGCAGTTCAATCGCCGTGATGCCAAGGGTTTTTAAATGCGCTATCGTTACCGAGTCTGACAGGCCGGATAAGTTCCCGCGCGCCGCGGGCGCAACGTCCGGGTGACGCTTTGTCAGGCCTTTAATATGCGCCTCATAGATAATACTGTCGGCCAAATCCGTCTTGGGCCGCGTCGTGTTTTTCCAATCGAGCGTCAGGGGCCCGACTACGCATTTGGGCACGTAAGGCGCGCTGTCTCGCGTGTCGAATGACAGGTCTTTATCCGCGTGTCCGGCGACATAGCCGTAAAGGGCATCATGCTGAACAAAGTCGCCATAAAGGTCACGGGCATAGGGATCAATCAACAGTTTATTGGCGTTAAATCTGTGCCCGTCATGCGGGGCGTAAGGCCCGTCAACGCGGTAGCCGTAAAGCTGTCCCGCCGGCAGGCCGTCAACAAAGCCGTGCCAAACATCACCTGTGCGGGCCGGTAAATCAATGCGCCCCGTTTCTGTTTGGCCGTCATCCGAGAACAGGCAGAGCGTGACTTTGGTCGCGTTAGCGGAGAACAGCGCAAAATTAATGCCGCCTGCCGACAGGCTCGACCCGAGCGGGGCAGGGCGGCCTTTTTCAATTTTTGTGGCGGCCATCTAATCTGCAAGGCCCTGATAAAGCTGCATATATTTTTGCGCGGAAGCATCCCATCCCACATCTTGCGCCAGGCAATTATCGACTATTCGGTTCCATGTCTCCTGCTCGGCATAGGCGTCAAAGGCGCGCTTTATGGCGGCGTAGAGATTGTGCCCGTCAATGGGGTAGAACTGAATGCCGGTCGCAACGCCGTCTTGCAGCGCCATGGGATTGGCGTCGATGACAGTGTCATTCAAACCGCCGGTGCGTCCGACAACCGGCACGCAGCCATAGCGCATGGCGCAAAGCTGCGTCAGGCCGCACGGCTCAAACCGCGACGGGATAAAGATAGCGTCACTGCCGGCTTGCAGGCGGTGGGCCAGCGGTTCGTTATAACCGATGGTGACGGCAATCTGTGTCGGGTGCTTTTTCGCCGCCGCCAGAAATGCGTCTTCAATAGCGCTGTCGCCGCTGCCGAGCAAGGCAAGCTGTCCGCCGGTCAGGGCGATGTAATCCGTCATATCTGCAAGCAGGTCGAGGCCCTTTTGCGTGGTCAGGCGGGACACAACGCAAAACAGCGGCGCGCGCGGGTCGACTGTTAAGCCGAGTGATGTCTGCAGCGCGGCCTTGCATTTCACTTTGCCCGCTAAGTCTTCTGCCCCGAAATTGGCCGGAATATCCGGGTCTGTTTCCGGGTTCCAGACATCCAAATCGATGCCGTTTAATATGCCGGACAGGGCGGCCCCTTTCGCGCGCAGCATGCCGCCAAACCCCATACCACCCGCGTCCGATTGTATCTCAAGTGCGTAGCTCGGCGAGACCGTTGTGATATGGTCGCAATAGGCAATGGCCGCTTTTAAAAAGCTGACCTTGTTCCAATATTCCAACCCGTCGGGGCCGTAAAAATCATCGGGCAGGCCCAAGCCGTTAAATGTCTCTTTGGGAAACAGGCCTTGGAAGGCCAGATTGTGGACGGTCAAGACGGATTTCACAGGGCTGCCGGCCGCTTTCAGATAGGCCGGGGCCAGGCCGGCCTGCCAATCATGGGCGTGAAGAATATCATATTTTACGCGCCCGATATCGCCGGAGGCGAGCCTCGCAGCGATGCGCGAAAACTCTGCGTAGCGGATATCATTGCCGGCGCGATCATTGCCGCTGTCGTCCAGATAAGGATTGCCGTCAATGTTAAAAAGATGCGGCGCGTCCAGCGCGATAACGTCAATGCCGCTTGCCGTCCGGCCTTTTATCAGCGCCGCTTTCCTGCCGCCGACATCGGTGAGGCGCGCAAGGGTTCGGGACGTTTCAAGGCCGCGCAGGACCTTTGGAAATCCGGGCAGAAATACGGTGACTTTCGCGCCGGCGGCGTTCAGGGCTCTTGGCAGGGCGCCGACCACATCAGCCAGTCCGCCTGTCTTGATGAGCGGAAACATCTCCGAGGCTACAAAAAGAACTTTCAAAGATGTTTGAGGCAATTACTTATCCAAATTATCAATCATTGATTGGGTAATGAGGCAGATGCCGTTTGCGGTGCGGTAAAACCGTTTCGCGTCCAGCTCTGCATCATTGCCGACGGCCAAGCCTTTGGGGATTTTGACGCCGCGGTCAATGACAACATTGGTTAATTGGCACACTTCGCCGATATCAACATCAGGAAGCACAATGGCGCGCTTTAATGTTGAATAAGAGTGCACATAGACATTGGTGAAAAGCATGGATTGATCCACGCGGGCGCCGGACACAATACAGCCGGCGGACACGACTGAATTGACCGCCGCGCCGCGCCGCCCGACTTCGTCATGAATAAATTTTGCACTCGGGGCGAGCTCGGAATACGTCCAGATGGGCCAGGATTTGTCGTACATATTCAGCGCCGGCTCTAAAGATGTCAGGTCCAGATTGGCATCCATATAGGCGTCAATTGTCCCGACATCGCGCCAGTAAGCTTCTTCTTCGCCGTCGGACTTTACGCAGGATTTTGTAAATCTGTGCGCTTGCGCTCTGCCGTTATTCACAATGTAAGGAATTATGTCATGCCCGAAATCACGGGTGGACCCTT
Source organism: uncultured Robiginitomaculum sp. (assembly GCA_938010385.1). Taxonomy (GTDB): domain Bacteria; phylum Pseudomonadota; class Alphaproteobacteria; order Caulobacterales; family Maricaulaceae; genus Robiginitomaculum. Next base: position 596 of record CALLVD010000061.1, on the reverse strand, counting down.
CAGTCGCCGCGTCGCGGCGCAACTGATCAAACAGGAAGTCTTTGTTAAAAACATAAATGCCCATAGAGGCGAGGCAGGCATCGTCGCGGCCGGGAATCGTGGGCGGATTGGCGGGCTTTTCCAAAAATGCGGTAATTTTGTCGGTCTTATCAACGTGCATGACGCCAAAGGCTTTCGCTTCTTCGACGCTGACTTCAAGGCAGCCGATTGTGACGTCCGCTTTGGAGTCGACATGCTCTTGGATCATGATTTCATAATCCATTTTGTAAATATGATCACCGGCGAGAACGACCACATATTCCAAATTGCTGTGGCTTTCCATAATTTGGATGTTTTGATAGACAGCGTCGGCTGTGCCTTCATACCAGCGCTCATCTGACATGGTCTGAGAGGCGGGCAGGATATCAAAACTTTCATTACGCTCGGCGCGGTAAAAGTTCCAGCCGCGCTGCAAGTGACGGATCAGGCTGTGCTGTTTGTATTGGGTGGCAACGCCGATGCGTTTAATCCCGGAGTTCATAGCATTGGATAATGCGAAGTCGATAATCCGAAATTTGCCGCCGAAATAAACGGCCGGCTTAGCCCGTATTTCTGTC
>CALLVD010000060.1 GCA_938010385.1 uncultured Robiginitomaculum sp. | reverse complement strand
CCCCCTAAAACACCTCATGGGTCCCCGGCACAGCTTCAATCCGCACCCATTTGCCGTCGATGTAATGGATTCCGCATTCCGTTTTGTTCGCGCCGCGCCAGCGGCCGGCTCTTGGGTCTTCGCCTTCGGCGACGCGGGTTGTGCAGGGTTCGCAACCTACGGAGAGGAAGCCCAGCGCGAGCAGCGGATGCGGCGGCAGATCGTGTTTGCGCATGTATGCGGTCACGTCTTTGGCGGTCCAGTAAGCCAGCGGGTTCAGCTTGGCTTGACGCCCGCCGGTCTCCAATATCGGCATACCGGCGCGGTCCGGGGTTTGATAGCGTTTGCGCCCCGTTATGCGGGCCTTGAACGGTGTGATTTCGCGGTCAAGCGGGCGCACTTTGCGCAGGTCACAACAGGCGTCTTTGTCCCGTTCATTCAGCGTCCCATCCGGATCTTCGCTTTTAAGCTCTTTGGGCTTTGGCGGGATAGAGCGGAAATTTGTCAGGCCGAATTGCGCAACCAAGCGGTCACGGTAAGCCAAAGTTTCTTTAAAATGCTTTCCGGTTTCCAGAAACAAGACCGGCAAGCCGCTGTCAATTTCGGAAATCATGTGCAGCAGCACGGCGGAATCAATACCCATGGACGAGGCGAGCACAATCTCGCCGGCATAGTCATGGCGAATGGCGCGCTCCAGCGCGGCTTCGGCGGACAGACCATCATATTGCGCGGATAAATCCTCGGCCCGTTTGGCGCGGCGCGCGTCAAGTACCGACAAAGCCGGGCCCATGGGGATAGCGTAGCCGCGTTGATAGGTCAGGCTGAACGCATCCATGGCGTCGCGCCATTCGGCCGGCGTTTGCCGCGCGTAAGTTTCCGGATCCACGCGCACAGCGTCAAAACCGCATTGCAGCAGGTAAACATATTGATCCGGCAGCAGCGGCCCGGCGGCGACAAGCTCGCCTTTAAAGCCGTGCGTGTTGCGCAGTTGACGGGCAATGGAAAAGCCGCGCCCGTCGGCATATTTCGGAAACTCGACTTCGATCTTTTTAATGCCGGACAGGCGGGGCGCGAGCGCGTCCAAATCGGCGTCCGGCGCGAGCGTGACCGCTTCGCCTTCATTACTGGCAAGCAGCTCCTCTAGTGTCGGGTACTCAGGCGCGGCTAAATCCAGCGCGCGTCCGTCTCTAAGCAGCGCCATAAAGCACCTCCTTGAAGGGGTCCATGCCGATGCGGCGATAGGTGTCGAGGAAACGTTCCTCGCCCTCTTTTTTGTCTAAATATAAATCAACCATGCGCTCAATCGCGTCGATGAGCTCGTCCGCCTCAAAGCCTTTGCCGGTGACCGCGCCGACGGCGGCCGTTTCCGTAGCGTCACCGCCGAGCTTGACTTGGTAGTTTTCAACGCCGGCTTTTTCGAGGCCCAAAATGCCGATATGGCCGACATGGTGGTGACCGCAGGCATTGATGCAGCCGGAGATTTTAATCTTCATCTCGCCGATGGCTTTTTGCCGGGCCGGGTCTTTGAACCGCTCGTAGATTTGCTGCGCAATCGGAATGGACCGCGCCGTGGCCAACGCGCAATAATCCATGCCGGGGCAGCAAATGATATCCGAAATCAAGCCGATATTGTCATCGGCCAGCTTAGCCTCTTTCAGGCGCATCCAAAGCGCGAACAGGTCGGCTTTTTTGACATTTGCCAGAACCAGGTTTTGCTCGTGTGTGGCGCGAATTTCTCCGAATGAAAAGCTGTCTGCCATGTCGGCGACGCTGCGCATTTGCTCGCCGGTGATATCGCCGGGCGCGCCGTCTATGGGTTTCAGCGAGATATTGGCAATGGCATAGCCCGCGATTTTATGCGCGGCGACATTGTTATCGTTCCAGCTTTTAAACTCGGCATTGGTTTCCAGCGCGCGTTGATAATCCGTATCCACATCCGACAAATCTTCATATTCCGGCGGCGAGAAATAGGCGGTGATGCGGTCAATTTCCTCTTGGTCCACGGCAATATCGGCCGGGGTCAGGGCCGCGTATTCTTTTTCAACTTCGGACCGGAATTTGTCGATGCCCTCTTCCTGGACAAGGATTTTGATGCGCGCTTTGTATTTATTATCGCGGCGGCCATAGCGGTTATAAACCCGCATACAGGCTTCCAGATAGGGCAATAATTGCTCGCGCGTGACAAAGGGGTTCAGGCTTTGCGCCATAATCGGGGTGCGGCCCAAACCGCCGCCGACCAGCACATGATAACCGACCTCGCCTTCGTCATTACGCACGATTTGAATGCCGATATCATGGGCGCGAATGGCGGCGCGGTCTTCTGTTGCGCCATTGACGGCAATTTTAAATTTGCGCGGCAGGAAGGTAAATTCCGGGTGCAGGCTGCTCCATTGGCGCAGGATTTCGCAGGTCGGGCGCGGGTCTTCAATCTCGTCGGCCGTACTGCCGGACCACGGGTCAGAGGTAACGTTGCGAATGCAATTTCCGGACGTTTGAATGGCGTGCATTTCCACGTCCGCCAAATCATCAAGAATATCCGGCACAGCCGTCAGCTCGGGCCAGTTAAACTGGATATTTTGGCGCGTGGTGAAATGACCGTAACCGCGATCATATTTATCGGCAATCATGCCCAGTTGGCGCATTTGCTTGGATGACAGCGTGCCATACGGAATGGCCACGCGCAGCATATAGGCATGCAGTTGCAGATACAGCCCATTCATCAGGCGCAGCGGTTTAAACTGGTCTTCCGTTATGGTGCCGGCCAGGCGGCGCTCCACCTGATTGCGAAATTGCGCTGTGCGGGCGCGTACAAATTGGTGATCAAATTCGTCATAGCGATACATTATTTCTCGCCTCCGATGATAAGCGCGCCGCGCGCTTTGTTGTGGTCAATGTGAGTCGGCTGCCCGGGATCAAAGCTCGGCCCGTTCATACGAAATTTCTCGCGGTAGCGCGCGGGCAAACCGCTATCGGCTTCCACGTCGATAAAGTACGGCCCGACGATCAGATTTGCGTCCTCGTCCCGGTCGCCGGTCTCGCCCATTTTCTCAATGGCAGCGGCGTCTTCGGTAATCAGCGCATCGGCATAGTCCGTGGACCAGACATAATCCGGCGTCAGATAAACCACCGGCCCCTTACGCAGCCCGTTTGCGGTCAGCGCCTGCGGGCCCTTCCCCTTATGTTTTAGCGTGCTCATAAAGCGGCCTTCTCTTTTAAAATTTCATGCTTGGCGTCGCGAACGGCGTAGCCGATCATCAGCAAGGCCGGCCCGACAATACCGGCCGCGACCAAATCATCGGCCAGCCCGGCCAATGTCGTGGCAACAATTTTCTGCTCGGGACGCGAGGCGTTTTCGACTATCGTAATCGGCAAGTCTTTCGCTGCACCGTGAAGCAAAAGGCGTCCTTGGATAAAGCGCGACGCGCCAATGCCCATATAGACAGCGGCTCGCGCGCCGGGCTTGGCCAAATTGGCCCAATCCTGCTCGGCAAAGCCTTTGGCGTCATGACCGGTCATAAAGGTCACGGATTTATTATGCCCGCGCGTCGTCAGAGATGTTTTCATCTGCGCGGCGGCGGCGCTGGCGGACGTAATGCCGGGGCAAATGTCAAACGCAATCCCGGCCGCAATCAGCGCGTCAATCTCTTCATCCGCGCGCCCGAATACAAGCGGGTCACCGGATTTCAGGCGCACGACAGCATGGCCCGCTTTCGCCTTTGCAACAATGATGGCGTTAATCTCATCCTGCGGTGTGGAAGCCCCGCCGGGCTCCTTGCCGACATAGATATACTCCGCTTCGCGCCGCCCGAAATCCAGCACGCCTTGGGATACAAGCCGGTCATAAACAATGACGTCGGCGCTGTGCAGTTTTTGCCGCGCCTGATGAGTCAGCAAATCCGGATTGCCCGGGCCGGACCCAACGAGGGATACCATCCCGCCGCCGTTCTCGCTTTTGCTCTGAAACCGGTCGTAGACGGCTGCTTCTAAGGCCTCATTGGACAGCCGTAATTGCGCGTCCAGACTTTTGCCGCCAAATATGGCCGCCCAAAAGCGCTGCCGATCAGATAAGGCGGGCATGACGGCTTTGACCTTGGCGCGCAGCTTTTGAACCTTGAGCGCGTAGCTGCCAAGCGTTGACGGCAGGCGCGTTTCCAAATCCGCTTTAATCGCGCGGGCCAGTCCGGGTGACGTGCCTTCCGTACCGATAGAAATGGCAACAGGCGCGCGGTCAACCAGCGCCGGCGTGATAAAGTCACAGGCATCTTTATAGTCGGCGGCGTTGACCGGCAGGAATTTTGCCCGGCACAGGGCAGCAATCTCGCCGTTAAAGCTGTCATCTTCCGTGGCGGCATAGACAAGGCGCTTGCCGTCCAGATCACACGGGCTGAACGCGCGATTGAAATGCGTAATCTTGCCCGCCTCAATCCAGCGCGTGATTTCCGGAGAGACTATAGTTGCAACCAAAATCAAATTGGCGTCCGTCTTGACCAGCGTACGCAGTTTCGCCTCAGCCGCAGCTTCGCCTCCGACAATCAAAATGTCGGCGTCTTTGGTATCAACATGGATAGGCAGGTAGCGCACGCGACGGATTTTCCTTGAGTTAGCTTCGAATTGGTGTTCTATATATAGAACGATGCGGAAGATTTAAAGTCCAAACGCAACTTATTTATATCACCCTTTCCGCTTAAACAGGCAGGATTAAAAGGCAAGACTATGTCGAGACGCAAACGCGAGAAAGATGCAGACTGCGATGCCGTGGGCGCGCAATTCGGCAAAACCATCGGTCGGTTGCGCAAAGCGGGCCAGCTGTCTTTAGGCGAGTTGGCAGAGCAATCGGGCGTGGCCAAATCCATGATTTCCCAGATTGAAAAAAACGAGAGCAATCCGACCCTGGCGACCATTACGCGCCTGTCGCGCGCCCTGGGCACATCCGTTGAAGCCGTTTTGTCCGCGGGCGAAAACGGCAATGACCGTCCCTTTGTCGCCCATACTTTGCGCAAAGATACGCCGATTTTGCAGTCCGAAGACGGGCTGTGCACGCTGCGCATTATCGGCTCGGCAGATACGCTGGAATTTGTGCAATGGTATGACTTTACCGCCCATGCCGGCGGAAAGCTGGAAAGCTCCGCCCATCCGGAGGGGTCGATTGAAAACTTAAGCGTTTTAAGCGGGGCGTTATCTGTAACGGTGGACGGAGAAACCCTTAC
>CALLVD010000059.1 GCA_938010385.1 uncultured Robiginitomaculum sp. | reverse complement strand
GTTTTCCGTCTATCGCCGCGCCACGGAAACCCCGCTCTACCGCATTGTCAAAACGCCGGCCATGGCCAAGAAGCAAGGCGCCTACAGCGTCATCGCGCCCGGCGGCCTGATCCTAAAACGCGGCCACGACTTAAAAGCCGTGCTGCGCGTGTTTGACAAACAGCGCTTTCGCACTGTTTGAGGGTTTATTTGCACGGGGCCTAGATAAGAATATCATTGGCTATATCATTGACCGTCATGTTGATAATCAGCAGCGTATCGGTGCCATCTGTGAACTGCGCGTGCGCCGTTCCGACGGGAGAGAATTGTGCCAAAGCCGCTATGACGTTTGCAAATCCGTAGGACGATAAATCAAGCACATCGACGTCATCCTGAAAATCAGAAATTTTCGTGCTTTGGTGGCCGTTTTCAAACACGAAAGTGTCTGCGTCCGCGCCGCCGAACAAATTGTCAGTGCCCGCGCCGCTCGAAATTACATCTGCGCCGCCGGAGCCAAACAGGATATTATTGCCGCTGTTTCCGGTCAGTATATCACCGTGAGATGAGCCGAACAGATTTTCAATGCCGGTCAGCACATCACCGGCCGCGTGCCCGCCTGCGGCGGTGCCGGCACCGAGGTCGATAGTAACGCCGGCGTTTGAGCCGATATAGCGGGCCATATCTGTACCTGCGCCGCCGTCAATATTGTCTGCACCCGCGCCGCCGGTCATGAAATCATTGCCGAGGCCGCCCTGCAGTGTGTCATTACCCAAATAGCCGGACAGAATGTCGTCGCCGGTCAATCCGATCAAAACATTGTCGCCGGTATCGCCGGTCAGCGTATCGCCGAAAGCCGTGCCGGTCAGGTTTTCGACATTGGTGATGGCGTCAGCCGTGGCAAAGCCGCTGCTATAGGCGCCGGTGAACATATTGATGACGACGCTGTTAAGCGAGCCGCTATAGTCAATTGTATCAACGCCCGCACCGCCGTCATAAGTGTTCGCACCGCCATTAGCGATGATTGTGTCATCGCCGCCGCCGGCATCAATCCTGTTCGTTGTCGCGCCTGCGCCCAACACATCATTAAAGGCAGAGCCGACCATAAATTCGAATCCCGTGAATACGTCGCCGGCCGCGTCGCCGGCCGTGCCGGTCCCGGTAAACAGGCTTGCCCTTACGCCGGCCGCAGCAGAGGCGTAAGACACGGTATCAAAGCCGTTCCCGCCAAACATTGTGTCCGCGCCGCCCCGGCCTTCAATCACGTCATTGCCGTTATTGCCGTAAATAACATCATCTGCACCAAGGGTGCGGATTGTGTCATGACCGTAGCCCAGGCTGACGTGAAATTGCTCGATTTGCATTATCACAGAATTATCACCGGTCTCGGTAAAAACAGCGCCGCCGGCCAAAGCTTCAAAACTCACATCAGACGTTTCTGTCAGACGTTCGAAATACAGAATATCAAAATCAGCGCCGCCAATAATGGTATCCTGTCCGCCGGCCGAATAAAGTAAGTCCATGCCGGCATCGCCCTCAAGGCTGTCATTACCGTTATCAGCAATCAGGCCGGTATTGTCATAAATAATATCATTGTCGCCTTGGCCCCGCAAACGATCATCGCCTGTGCCGCCATGAATAATATCATTCCTGGAAAAGCCAACCAGATGGTCATTACCGCCATTGCCGAACATTGTATCATCGCCTTGCGCTCCGCCGAAAAGGTTGTCCACGGCGTTTCCGATCAGAGTATCGTCCGAGCCTGATCCGGTCAGATTTTCAATACTTATTAAGGTTTCCATGCCGCGGCCGGTGTTTTGCGGTCCGGTAATATTTAAATCAACATGAACCGCAAGCGAGCTGGATCCGTTGAAATAGACCATGTCTGTTCCTGCGCCGCCATCATAGCGGTTATCACCGATACCGCCGGACATTCTGTCATCGCCGTTGCCACCGAATATGGTGTCATCGCCGCCCCAACCTTGCAAAGTATCATTCCCGTCAAAGCCGTAAAGAACGTCATCCCCGTCATAACTGCTTATATTATCGTCATTGGGGGTACCGTTTAAAACATTGTCCGTGTTGTCGCCTAATATCGTCGCCATTGTAAAATCTCCTTATGCGCCATCGGCTCGCCTTGAGCACAATTGCATCAAGGCCGTCCGAAACATCAGTAGAGGTTTAGTTTGGAGTACTGCCTGAGATATCGACTGTGACGGGCGTCACGCCGAACTGCATAAATAAAACCCGCCCCGGCGAGGGCCGGAGCGGGTCTTTATTGGTATTGGTGCGTAACGCGCCGGCTAAGAGGTCTTAGACTCGGCGTTAGATTGCACGATACGTTCGACCAAAGTCTTGACGATTGCCATGACAGACGCCGCCGAGAAAACAGCAGCAAGGCTTCTCAGGATAGCCGTCAGATGCGCGCCGACACCCGGAATAGATCCGAGCGCTGAGGCGCCGCCGACCAACAGAAACGCCGCAGCGATGATAACGCCACGGCGATGATCGTGGTCTAAAAACCAACCGGCCAGAAGTCCGAGAACGGCCAAAATGGTGCCCTCTAATTCAAACCCGTTGACGAAAGCAAAGATAACAGCCGCCAGCGCGCTGACAGCCCATATGATTTTTGCAAGTGACATATGTGTTCCTCCCCTTGTGTTAATGAGCCGCCCTTTGGGCTGTACTCATAGGGCGACTATGCCGGATTGTCGCAGCTTGGCAATAAAAAAGGCCCCGCAGAGTGCGAGGCCTTTTGCATATTTTTGTGATCGCGTTATTCGCGGCCAAACAGGCTCATCAGGATTGAGAAGATGTTGATGAAAGACAGCAGCAGTGAGGCTGCGCCGAACACGGACATTTTCTCTGCCATCGTCGCATTGCCGGCTGTGGCATAGTATGTGCGCTTAAGCATTTGCGTTTCCCAAGCGGTGATACCGCAAATCGCCAGAAGGCCGATAACGCTGATAACTTGATCCAGCGGGCCGGTAGCGGCGATGCTCGGGATGAACATAGACAGCAGGCGGTAAGCGATATAGCCAAAAAACGCCATGATGCAGAACTTCGCAATCGTGCCCAAATCTTTCTTAGTCACATAACCGATCAGGCTGACGGAAGCGAAAGCGACGGCGGCCATGAAGAAAATCTTGGCGACAATCATCGGATTGGCAAAGACAGCCAGAGCGGACATCCAAATGCCCATAACGGCGGCAAAGCCGAACAGGAACATCTTAACGCCGGACGTGCTCATCGTGTGAAGCTTGGCCCCGACGCCGCCAAAGGCGAACATAATACCAAATGTCAAAGCGAGCGCCGCAATCGGGTTTTTCACCATCATGCCAATCGAAGACAGGCCGGAGTTTGGCTCAAACGGGACATTAATCAGAACAAAGTTACCGAATGCCCATGCCACGCCCATAGTGACGAGCATAGCCAAGGTCATATAGCGATAGGTTCCCAGCATAAATGTGCGCAGACCCAGATCGGTATCAGCGCCGCGTGTTTGCATATTAAAATCGTTCATAAAAAGCTCCTTTAGCTTTGGATCGAAACGCCAATCCGGCGCGTATTTATTAATGCGCAGGATTGTTATTACCCTCAATATATAGGAAAGTTTACGCTCGCGCCAATAAATTCACATCAGTTTAGTTTACGGAGATTTACATGGATATGCGCCCGCTCGGACGGACAGGAATAAAGGTCAGCTCGGTTTGCCTCGGCACCATGACATGGGGCAATCAAAACACGCAGGCCGAGGCCTATGAGCAGCTGGACTATGCCCTTTCGCGGGGCGTGAATTTCATCGACGCGGCCGAAATGTATCCGGTCCCGGCAGACTCCGAGACCCAAGGCCGAACGGAAGAGTTTATCGGCCGCTGGCATACAGAGCGCGGCAATCGCGAAGACTTCGTATTGGCGTCCAAAGTGGCCGGACGATCGGGCATGACCTATTTACGCGATAAGGCCGATCAAATCCGCCATACGCCCGCGCAGATTAACGAAGCGCTGGAGAAATCCCTGCGCAGATTACAGACTGACTACATTGACCTTTATCAGCTGCATTGGCCGGATCGCCCGTTTCCCGGTGCCGGTTTTGGCTATCACAGCTATCATGATTATGATGCCGGCGACATGGTGGCGCTTGAAGACATTTTGGGCACGCTGAATGATCATGTTAAATCCGGAAAAATTCGGGCCATCGGTCTGTCCAATGAAAGCAGTTGGGGCACGATGAAATATATGCAGCTTGCCGAGGCAAACGGATGGGCGCGGCCGGCGTCAATTCAAAATGCCTATAATCTTGTGTCGCGGCGGTTTGATTACGGATTGGCCGAAGTCGCTTGCCGTGAAGATGTCGGTTTGCTCGCTTACTCCCCGCTGGCGCAAGGCTATTTGACCGGCAAATACAGAGACGACATTCCGAAGAACTCCCGCAAAGATTTGTTTGGCAATTTCCTCAGCCGCTATGAAGCCCATGACGGGGTCGAGGCGGTTAATGCCTGTCTGGACGCCGCAAAAGAGCTCGGCCTTACGCCAACGCAGTTTGCGCTAAAATTTGTCGAAAGCCGTGATTTTGTCACCTCCAATATTATCGGGGCGACAACAATGCAGCAGCTCAAAGATAATATTGACGCCCATGATATTGACTGGACGGAAGATATGGAAAAAGCCGCGGATAAAATCCATCGCCGTTACCGAAGCCCGGCTTGCTGATACGGCGATGATCCTGTTTGCCGCCATCGCAATCCCGCCAAAGATTGCCAAGGACATTGCCCGCGTGCAGCGCGGCGTGTCCGGCGCGCGGTGGCGAACCGCAGAGCAGCTTCATATTACGCTGGGCTATTTCGGCGAGGTGGATGATGACCGCGCCGAAGCCTTGGACGCCGAGCTGGCGGGCAAGCCCATGGCCGGGTTTGAATTGTCCCTGGCGGGCGCTGATCATTTTGGCCGCGACCCGGTTCACGCGATTTGGACCGGCGTGAAAGACAGCGCGCCGCTTATCGATTTGCATAAACATTGCCGTAAATCCGCCCGCGCGGCGGGCATTACGATGGAAGCGCGAAAATATAAGCCCCATGTAACTCTGGCCTATATGAAGCCGGACGCGCCGGCGGCGCGCATTATTGCCTTTGAACAAAACATGGCCGGATTTGAAGCCGGGCCGTTTTGGGTCGACGGGTTTTATCTTTACTCGTCACATCGCAAAGCCAAGGGCTCTAATATTTACCGGGTTGAAGCGAGCTATCCGCTGCTCGGCTGATTGCGCTCAACTTCGATAATGTGCGCGATTAGGCCCCGGCTTGCCGACTCCACCATATCGAGCACAGTTTCAAACCCTTGTTCGCCGCCGTAATACGGATCCGGGACATCCGTGTCAGGGCTGCCGGCAAAATCCATAAACAGGCCTAAATGCCCGCCCCAATTCTTTGGTGCTTTGGGGGAAATTTCAGCCAGGTTTTTGGACGACATGGCGATGACATAGTCAAAGCGCGCAAAGTCTGATCTTTCAATTTTGCGGGCCGTTTGTCCGTCAAAACGATAGCCTCGGGACTCGCCGGCCGCGCGGCTGCGCCGATCCGGCGGCTCGCCTTTGTGCCAGCCCCCTGTGCCGGCGCTGTCTACATCAAGACCGGTAAGTCCGGCCTCTGCCGCGAGTTTTTCAAATACGGCCTGTGCGCTCGGACTGCGGCAAATATTGCCCAGACAGACAAAGAGTACTGAGGTCATTGGCCCTTGCTTCCCTTAATACGGCCGCGCCGGCCGGCGCCGAATATAATGTAATGCGTCGCACAGCGCGTTTTAACGGGCAATTTTTTTCGCGTCACATTTTTTTGCAGTCATGCCGGCCTGAATACGCTAAGTCGGCGTTTATGATAGAGCAGAAAATTGTCATCTTAACGGGCGCAGGCATCAGCGCAGAATCCGGAATCGACACGTTTCGCGCGTCCGGCGGCTTGTGGGAAAACCACCGCATCGAAGACGTGGCAACGCCGCAAGGCTTTGCCGCTAATCCCGCTTTGGTGCATGAGTTTTACAATGCCCGCCGCCGCGCGCTGGAAACCGCCGCTCCAAATCCGGCCCATGACGCGCTGGCGCGCCTGCAAAACAGCGCCGCCCACGACGTCTTTATCGTGACGCAAAATGTCGATGATTTGCATGAGCGCGCCGGCAGCACGGTTCACCATATGCATGGCGAGCTGCTGAGCGTGAAATGCGCCGCTTGTGATTGGCAGTGGGAGAGCCGCAGCGACATTGATATTACGGCCCGCTGCCCGGCCTGCCAAACGCGCGCATCCGTGCGGCCGGATATCGTCTGGTTTGGCGAAATGCCTTACGGCATGGAAAAGATTGAAGGCCGGCTGGCCGCCTGTGACCTGTTTGTCTCCATCGGGACAAGCGGCGCGGTCTATCCGGCCGCCGGCTTTGTGCAAATGGCGAAAGCGTTTGGCGCGCGAACGCTGGAAATTAATCTGGACCCAAGCGAGGGCAGCGCGTTTTTTGACGAAACACGCCGCGGCAAGGCCGGCCGGTTAGTGCCGGACTGGGTCGATGAAATCCTGAGTTAGCGCGGGGCGCGCTTGGCCAAAATCCGCTGCAATGTGCGGCGGTGCATGTTCAGCCGGCGCGCGGTTTCAGACACGTTCTTCCCGCACAGCTCATAGACCCGCTGAATATGTTCCCAGCGCACGCGGTCAGCAGACATTGGGTTTTCCGGCGGCGCCGGGCTGTCACCGGGATTGGCCAGAAGCGCTTTGCACACATCATCGGCATCGGCCGGCTTTGCAAGGTAATCCACCGCGCCGGCTTTTACGGCAGCCACGGCAGTGGCCAAATTCCCGTAACCGGTCAGCATGACAATTTTACAATCCGGCCGGGCGCGGTGCAGATCTTCGACCACGTCCAGACCGTTGCCATCCTCAAGCCGCATATCCAAAACGGCAAAGGCCGGCGGGTTTTGACGCGCCGCGATTTTCGCTTCTTCTACAGTTTCAATCGCTGAGACCTCAAAGCCTCTGTGCTCGAGCGCGCGGGCCATACGGTTTCGAAACGGGCCATCATCGTCGAGCATTAAAAGGGTTTTATCATCCGGCAGTGTGTAGGCCGTTTTTGTATCAGGCATGTCGCATCCTCGCATTATGTCCGTTATCCGGGGCAGGTAAGCATATATCTGTTATGTCTACGCTCTATTACACCGAAACGATTGTTTTGCCACGCATAACTGCCCTGCAATTTCGCCGGCCGTAACAGGTTTACAGAGCTTCAATGCGCGCGCGCGGCCAGCGAATGCGCACAAATGCGCCGGGATTTTTGCGGCGATTGCCGAAATCTACCGTCCCGCCCGTGCGTTCTATGAGGGTTTTGGAGATAAAAAAGCCCAGCCCCAGACCGCCGGCGCCGCTCTTATCTGTGCGCGAGGACACATAAGGCTCGCCGAGCTTTGACTTAATGCCCGGATCAAATCCGGGCCCGTCATCTAAAATATCGACATAGATATAATCTGCATCCCAGCGGCCGGTCAGGCTGACGGTCTCGCTTGCAAAATCCACGGCGTTTTCGACAATATTGGTCAGGCCGTAAATCAGCTCTGCCTGCCGGCGCAGATTGGGCGGCAAGACGCCCGGCCCGTCGGCGGAAATATCGATCTCTGCGCCAAAACCGAAGAACGGCGCGGCCACTTCATCCAGCAGGGTTTGCAGATCAATCGTGTCGTGAATTTTATCGCCCTCATCCCCGCGCCGCGCCAATTGCTGCAAGATATCCCGGCACCGTTTGGCCTGGGACAGCATCAGCCGCGCATCTTCACCCAGCGGCGTATCCCCGCCCAGCTCCAGCGCCATTTCCTTGGCCGTGACCTGAATGGTCGCCAGCGGCGTGCCAAGCTCGTGCGCCGCCGCCGCCGCCAGCCCGCCCAGCGCGGCGAGCTTTTGCTCATGAGATAAGACCGCTTCCGTTGCGGCCAGCGCATCGGACATGCGCCGGCTTTCCAAAGAGGCGCGCCATGCATAGAGCGATGTAAACGCCATGCCCGTCATCAACGCCACCCACATGCCGATTTTAAACACGCCCGGCAGCTCAAACTGTTGGTCGGGATACCACGGCAAAGGCTGCGCGTAAGACAGGAGCGCAAAAGACAGAAGCCCCGTCAAACCCGCCAGCGTAAACAGGACCCGCTTGCGCAGGGTTGTCGCCCCGGTCACGACCGGCGCAATAAATAATAATGCAAACGGGTTTTCCATACCGCCCGTCAGCCATAACAGCGCCGCTAATTGCAGGGCGTCATAACCGAGCTGCGCTAAGGCCTCATAGTCACTGACGCGGCGGTCAAGCGGGGCGGTAAAGGTAATGACCAGATTTAAAATAATGCTGGCGGCAACCGCCATCACGGCCGGCATCACCGGATAGTCAAAGCCCAATCCGAGCGAGACGATCGCCAAGGCAATCCCCTGCCCGATGACCGCGCCCCATCGCAGCGCGACAAGCGTGCTGCGGCGCAAGCGGCCGGCGGAATAAGGCGTGACGGAATGGCGGGCAAACGCGCCGGCTTCCGATTGCTCGCGCTCGCTTAATTGTGCGGGGTCCGGGATAAAATCGGGCATAGAAGGCGTTGAGGTCATAGGCCTTTATACCCCGGCCGCGCGGGCCGGCTATAGGGGCGGCAATATTTGCAGGCGCGACTAACTGCCATGCGGCGGGGACGCGCCGGCCGGTTTATAAGGGCGGTATATTCATAAGGAGTTTTTCATGTTGCGCCTGTTCTCTGTCTCCGTTTGCGCCGCTTTGGCCCTGACCCTTGCCGCCTGCTCTCCGGGCGCGGCAAGCAGCGCTGCCTGCCAAGCCGCCGGCAAGGCGGATGTGGGCGGCCCGTTTAACCTTGTTAATCAGGACGGAGAGGCGGTGGATTTCCAAACCTATCTTGGCAAGCCGCAGCTGATTTATTTCGGCTTTGGCTATTGCCCGGATGTCTGCCCGATGTCGCTGCAAAAAATCGGCACGGCCATGGATATACTCGGCGATAAAGCCGATGCGTTTCAGCCCATCTTGTTTTCTATCGATCCGCAGCGCGACACGCCGGAGAGCTTAAAGCTTTACCTGACTGCCCCTGTATTTCCCGATAACCTCGTCGCCTTAACCGGCACGCAGGAGCAAGTCGACGCCGCCATTAAAGCCTACCGCATTTTTGCCAAGCGCGTGGAGGATCCGGACAGCGCCGCCGGCTACACTATGGATCATGCCAGCCTGTTCTACCTGATGGACGCGCAGGGCGAATTTGTCGACGTGATGGGCCATGATACTACGCCGGAGCAAATGGCGGCGCGGCTCAAAGCATACCTTAAAAACGGCTGCTGAAGTTTAGCGCGCGCCGGCTCTTCACATTTAACGCAAACACCCCCAATTAGGGGCCATGGGTTTTTTCTCCAAATCACCGGCACGGCCGGACACGCCGGCCGATCCGCGCATTGAATTTAAGGTTCAGCCGCGCGCGCGCCGCATCAGCCTGAAAATGGATAATGCCCGCCGCCGCATGATTGTGAACGCGCCGTCAGAGCGGCAAATGCCGGCGGCCCGGCGCTTTGCCCGCGACAAGGCCGACTGGATCGCGGTGCACCTCGAAGCGCTCCCGCCCGCCCAGCCTTTTGAAAAAGGCGGCTACGTTATGTATCAGGGCGCGCCGGCGTTGATCGTCTCCCCGCCCGGACGCGGCCGGCCCCGGTTCGAGCCGGCGACAGAACACAGCCCGGCCAAGCTGATTGTGCCCGCCCCGCCTGACGCGCTGGACGGCCGGGTACGGCGCTTTTTAATCAAGCAAGCGCGCGAAGCGGTGACCCAATGCACGCAATATCACGCCGAACAGCTCGGCGTGACTGTGTCCAAAATTACTGTGCGCGATACCAGTTCGCGCTGGGGATCCTGCGCGCCGGGCGGCGTTATATCTTACAGCTGGCGCCTGATTTGCGCGCCGCCCTTTGTGCTCGATTATGTTTGCGCTCACGAAGTCGCCCATATCATCGAGGCCAATCACAGCCGCGCGTTTTGGGATTTGCTCGACACATTAGTGGACACGGTTAAGCCCGCGAAAAAATGGCTTAATACTAACGGCGCAAAGCTTCATGCCGTCGGCGCGAATTTTTAAGGCAGCTTGGTTTCTATCTGCCCTAAAAGCTGATTAAGGCGGTCAGCATCCGTTGTGCGAATGGGCAGCTCTGATTTGGGCAGGCGCGCAGCGGGCGTGCCGTCCAGCGCTGCGTCCATATAATCTTTCCAAATGCGCGCCGGGATTGATCCGCCCGTCACGCCGTTCATGGAGCGGTTGTCATCATCCCCGACCCAAACGCCGGTCACATAATCCGGCGCGTAGCCGATAAACCAGGCGTCGCGATAATCATTGGTCGTGCCGGTTTTGCCGGCAATTTCGCGTCCCCTCAGGCGCGCCGCCTTGCCGGTGCCGTCTTCAACCGCGCGGTGCATGAGCAGGTTCATGTCGCGCAAGTCATCGCCCGATATAACCCGCGGCATGTCAGCAGGTCGGCGGCTGTAAATGCGCCGGCCGCCGGGCGTGTAGATGGATTCAATCCCGTAGCCTTGGGCGCGATAACCCCAGTTTGCAAACGGCAAATAGCTTTGCGTCAGCAAAAGCGGCGTGGTTTCCTGCGCGCCCAGCGCGATGGAGCGCAGGGGCG
Source organism: uncultured Robiginitomaculum sp. (assembly GCA_938010385.1). Lineage (GTDB taxonomy): Bacteria > Pseudomonadota > Alphaproteobacteria > Caulobacterales > Maricaulaceae > Robiginitomaculum. Next base: position 22,642 of record CALLVD010000059.1, on the reverse strand, counting down.
TTAAGCCGTCCAAACCGAAATCCGCCGCCGTCTTTATCACCGCCTCGCGCCCCGCTTCTTCGGACAGCATGACTGCGATAGTGTTTAAAGAATTGGCAAAAGCTGCCGTCACTGTCACTTGGCCCTGATAGCGCCCGGAGAAATTTTCCGGCTCCCAATCGCCGATGGTCACGGCTTCATCAACGCGCGCTTCCCACGGGCTGACGCCGGCGCGCAAAGCGGCCAGATAGACAAACGGTTTAAAGGCGCTGCCCGGTTGGCGCTTGGCATCGGCTGCGCGGTTAAACTCGCTCATCCCGTAATCCGCGCCGCCAATCATAGCGCGCACGCCGCCCGTCCCGTCCATTGCCACAAGCGCCGCTTGGGTAGCGCGGGCCTTGGGGCGCAAATGTTTTTTAATCGCCGCTTCTCCGGCCTTTTGCGCCGGAAGGTCGAGCGTCGTCTGCACAATAATATCTTCAGACGGCTCGCCGATTTGCGCAGTCACCAGCGGATCAATCCAATTAAGGAAATAATCAGCGGAGCTGCGCTCGCTTGGCGGCTCAATATAAATCGGCTGCGCAAAAATGGCGTCGCGCTCCTCGGCCGTAATCGCGCCGGCATCGACCATGACGTTAAGCACCACTGTCGTCCGGCCGGCGGCGGCTTTCACGTCGGCGGCCGGCGAATAATTGGACGGGGCCTTTAAAAGTCCGGCCAGCATGGCGCTTTCGCCCGTTGTTAAATCAGACACCGGCTTGGCAAAATAACGCTCTGCCGCCGCCTCAACGCCGTAAGCCGAAGAGCCGAAATAAACGCGCCCCAGATAGAGCTCTAAAATCTCATCCTTGGTATATTTATGTTCCAGCCACAAAGCGAGCAGGGCTTCCTGGCTTTTGCGGCGCAAGGTCCGGTTGTCGCTCAGAAAAACGTTTTTGGCTAATTGCTGCGACAGGGTCGAGCCGCCCTGCACGAGCTTGCCGCGCTTTTTATTGACGTAAACCGCGCGGGCTATGCCGATGGGGTCAATCCCGGGATGATTATAATAGCGCCGGTCTTCCACAGCCAATACGGCGGCCGGAAGGCTGTCCGCGACCATGGCCAGCGATATCGGCCGGGAACCGCGCGAGCCGCGCACGCCAATCTCGCGCCCGTGCCGGTCCAGATACGTCACAGTGGCGGGCCGCTTTTCCGTATTTAAATCCGCCATGGCCGGCATATCTTGGAGCGTCCAAACTGCCCAGCCGGCGACCGCCGATGCTATCAGATAGGCGCCGCATCCTGCCGTTGCCATAACGGGCTTAAACGCTTTGTGAGCCGTGAACTTGGCCGCGCGGGATTTCACGCCCGCAAAACGTCGCCGCTTTGGCCGGTCGATAATCGGCCGCGCAATATCGCCCGGACGAAGCGGCCCGATAAAGTTCTGCAATGATGGCGGTCGATCAGTCAAAACTTGGGTCCGGTCTGAACATGCTTAATAAACCCCTAATCTGGCATATAGGGGGTTAAAGGGTTATGAATCGCCCGCCCTTGCCGGCCAAAATTATTGCAGGGGAATCAGGCAAATTTGTGGCTTGCGGGACCGGATCCGAGTTTGCAAAATGCCGCTTCATTACAAGGCCCTTTATGACCGATTTGTTCTCCCCCCTCACCCTGCCAAACGGCAGCGTTATCGCTAACCGCATTTGCAAAGCCGCCATGGAAGAAAACATGGCCGATGCCGGGCAATTGCCGGGCAAAGCGCTGGAAAATCTGTATGCGCGCTGGGCCAAGGGAAAGCCCGGCCTGATATTGACCGGCAATGTCATGGTCGATCCGCGCGCTTTGACCGGCCCGGGCGGCGTGGTTTTGCAAAAAAATACGCTTGATGACCCGGACGCGCAGGCGCGGTTTACCCGCTGGGCCAAAACCGCCAAGACCGATAATCCCGCAGGGCAGGTGTGGATGCAGATTAGCCATCCCGGCCGCCAAGTCTATGCGTCCCAAGGCACGCAAGCCGTATCGGCATCGGCCACCAAAGTTTCTATGCCGGGCTTTGACAAAATGTTCGCGCCGGCCCGGGCGCTGACGACAGACGAGATTAAAGCGCAAATTAGCCGGTTTGCCGATACCGCTTTTGCGGCGAAAATGTCCGGATTTGACGGCGTAGAAATTCATGCCGCCCACGGCTATCTGGTCGCGCAGTTTTTATCGCCGCTGACGAATTTGCGTGACGATGATTGGGGCGGCGCCTTAAAAAATCGCGCGCGCTTCCTGCTGGAAATTGTGCGCGCTGTGCGCGCGGCCACGGGTCCGGACTTCGGCGTGGGCGTCAAGCTGAACTCGGCGGATTTTCAGCGCGGCGGGTTTGATGTCGATGACGCCCGGCAGGTGGTCACATGGCTTAACGCTGAATCTGTCGACTTGGTCGAGCTGTCCGGCGGGAGTTATGAAAGCTCGGCCATGATGGGGCACAGCGAGGACGGGCGTGTCAGCTCTACGGCGGCGCGGGAAATGTATTTCATTGATTTTGCCAAAGACATTATCGCCGCGGCCGATATGCCGATTATGGTCACAGGCGGGGTCACAAAACTGACGACAGCGATTGCGGCGATGGAGACGGGTGTTGATATGGTCGGCATTGCCCGGTCCATGGCTTATGCGCCCAACCTGCCGGATAATTGGAAATCCGGCCGCGCATCCGAAGTGCGCCTGCCGCGCCTGACGTGGAAAAACAAAACGCTGGCCGCGCTCGGCTCGATGTCGCTGACCAAAGAGCAGCTGCACACGATGGGTGCGGGCAAGCCGCCAAAGCCCGGGCAAAACGCGGTCATGGCCATTATCAAAGACCGGCTGCGCATTGCCCGCCTGACCAAGCGGTATAAAGCTTGGCTTAAAACCCAAGACATATAATGCAGCTGCGCCGCTTCACCCTGTCTGATGACAGCGCCCCATTGGCCGCGCTGCACGGGCAATGTTTTGCGGCCGGCTGGGACGCGGCGGATTTTGACACGTATTTATCGCGCGAAACCGATGATGTTTTAGGCCTGTATATTAAAGGCAAGCTCGCGGGTCTGAGCGTGCTGAGAACCGCCGCGGATCAGTCCGATATTCTGACCATTTGCGTTTTGAAAAAATATCGCAAGAAAGGCGCGGGCCGGGCGCTGCTGGACCGTAGTGAGGCCGTCATTCGCGAACGCGGCGCGGATATCGTTTTTCTGGACGTGGCCGAGGACAACCCCGCCGCCATCGCGCTCTATCGGAATGCCGGCTATGTGCAGCACGGCCGGCGCAGCGGCTATTACCGCCGGCCCGGAGCGCGCATCGGCGCGCTGCTTTTTCAAAAGAAACTTTAACGCGCCTTAACCTTTACGCCCGCGCGCTTTGCGCTTATCACTGTGGTTATGAGTAATTCCATTGAACAAAAATGCGTTGAGCACGGCATGCGCATGACTGACCAACGCCGGGTTATTGCGCAAGTCCTGTCGGATGCCACAGACCATCCGGACGCCGAAGAGCTCTATGCGCGGGCTTCCGCCGTTGATCCTAACATTTCCTTGGCCACGGTGTATCGAACCGTGCGCCTGTTCGCCGATGCGGGCATTATCGAAACCCATGATTTTCGCGACGGGCGCGCCCGTTACGAGCCGGCCGATGATGACCATCATGACCATTTGATTGATGTGACCACCGGTAAGGTTATCGAATTTGTCGATGATGAAATTGAGGCTTTGCAGCACCGTATTGCTGAAAAGCTCGGCTATGAGCTGGTTGATCATCGCATGGAATTATACGGCAAGCCTAAACCCTAAAGTCTTGAAGCTCGGGCCGGGCTTCTTATCTGAAAGTCTCATAAACAGGACTTGATATGACTGACTTTTCGCCCCGCGAGATCGTTTCCGAACTGGACACACACATTATTGCCCAAGCCGATGCCAAGCGCGCCGTCGCGATTGCTCTGCGTAATCGGTGGCGTCGTCGCCGCGTTGATGAGAGCCTGCGCGGTGAAATTACGCCGAAAAACATCCTGATGATCGGACCGACCGGCGTCGGCAAAACAGAGATCTCCCGGCGGCTGGCTAAGCTGGCCAATGCGCCGTTTATCAAGATTGAAGCGACCAAGTTTACCGAAGTCGGCTATGTCGGCCGGGACGTCGAACAGATTGTGCGCGATCTGGTCGAAGCGGCGATTTTAATGCTGCGCGATCAAAAGCGCGAAGATGTCCGCGCCAAAGCTGAACTGGCCGCCGAAGCCCGGATTTTAGATGCGCTGGTCGGCGACACGGCCTCTGACTCCACGCGGCAAAAGTTTCGCAAGCAGCTGATTGAAGGCAAGCTGGACGACACCGAAGTGGAGCTGAAACTGGCGCAGACGGCTTCGCCTATGTTTGAAATTCCCGGCCAGCCCGGCGGTATGGGCGGTATGGGCATGATTGATTTGGGCGCCATGTTCGGCAAAGGCAGGCCGTCCAAAACCGTCAAGATGAAAATCGCCGATGCCTATGAGCCGTTAATGGCCGAAGAGTCAGATAAGCTGCTTGATGATGACGTGATAAAGCGCGAAGCGATTGAACGGGCCGAAAATGACGGCATTGTTTTCTTGGATGAAATTGACAAAATCACCAATCGTTCCGATCGCGGCGGAGCCGGCGTGTCGCGCGAAGGCGTACAGCGTGACCTGCTGCCGCTGATTGAAGGCACAACTGTGTCGACCAAGCACGGTCCGGTTAAAACCGATCATATTTTGTTTATCGCGTCCGGCGCGTTTCACATTGCCAAGCCGAGCGATTTACTGCCTGAGCTTCAGGGCCGTCTGCCGATACGCGTTGAGCTGCGCGCGCTGACGGAAGATGATTTTCGCCGCATCCTGACTGAGCCGCAGGCCAGCCTGATTAAGCAGTACAAAGCCCTGATGGCCACCGAAGGCGTCACGCTGGACTTTACCGATGACGCCATATCCGAAATTGCGGCGGTGTCCGCGCAGGTCAATGCGTCCGTGGAAAACATCGGCGCGCGGCGATTGCATACGGTGCTGGAACGCCTTCTGGATGACATCAGTTTTACGGCCAGCGACAAGGACGGCGAGACGGTCACCATCGACAAAGCCTATGTGCAAAAGCATGTCAGCGAGATGAGCAAAAATGTCGATCTGTCGAAATTTATTTTATAGGCCGCTTTAAATAAACATACCACGCCCCCGCGCCGCCATGGCGTTGGTGGGCTTGGGCGTAACTTGCAATATGCGGGCGAATATCCGGCTGCGCGAGCCAGAGCGGAAACATGCGCCGCAGCACGCCTTTATAAGACAGGCCGCCTTTACCGGTAATCACTAAAAGGCAGCGCTGTCCTTTGGACCGGGCCGAAAGAATTGCGCCGACCAGAGCGTCGCGCGCAATGTCTTGGGTCATGTCATGCAAATCGATGCGGCGATCAATATCAATTTTGCCGCGCCGCGTGCGCTTGTCCGCTGTCACTTGCGGCGGGTCTTTGGGCACATGAAACTTCGGCGCGGCCGGCTGATAAATTGAAGATTTTGGCGTAAAAGTCGGCGGCGCAGATTTTGGCGCAGGCCCCGGGCGCGGCAGAGGCCGGGCCGGGTCATAGGCCTTTACCGTTTTGGCCACGCGCGTCCAAACATCGACATCAGCCGGCGTCAGCGGTTTCGGAGTCTTCGGGGCCATAGCCGTTACGATACCGGAAGATAGCGCATCGCCAAAGCGGCCGGCAGAAGCAAGGTAAATTTCACCGGATGTTTCATCACCCCGGCCAGATTACCTGCCGTCTCGCCGGTGCCAAAAAACAGATCGCCGCGCACCGGGCCTTTAATCGCGCTGCCCGTATCTTGGGCAGAGACCAGAAGCGCGGCCGGCGCGCCTTTATAATCACCGGGATATTGCGGCAGGGTTGTCTCAAGCCAAACCAGACTGCCATAGGGGTGGTAATCATTATCCACCGCCATGGTCGCCATCGGCACAAGCGGCACGCCCATCGCGCCTTTGGGTCCTTCGCCCGGGGTCGCTGTTTCGGTTTTAAAGAAAATATAGCGCGGATTGGCATTCATCAGCGCTTTGGTTTTCGCGGGGCCGTTGGCCATCATCCACGCTTCAATGGACTGCTTGGACGCCTGCTCCAAAGTCATCTCGCCGCGCCGCACAAGTTCGGCGCCGATAGATTTATACGGCTTATCATTATGGGCGGCATAGGCAGCGCGCAAAGACCGGCCGTCCGGAAAAGCAATTCGGCCGGAGCCCTGAACCTGCATGAAGAACACATCAATCGGTTTGCCATAAGCAATGACCGCGGACGTGCGATCATTGATTTGCGCGCGCGGCAGGTTTTGCTTGGCCTCCGATAAAGGCTTTTCCAAAATCGGCTCGCTATAGACCGCGTCTTTGCGCGCGCGCACAGAGATTTGCGGCTCGTAATAGCCTGTCAGCAAAGTTGTCTGTCCGGCCGGCGCGCTATAGGAAAACGGCAGGAAATATTGCTCAAAAAACCGGCGGGCAGAGGCGGCGTCATCGCCGGCATAATCCGCGGCAAAACAGGCATTATCCCAGTCAGATATTTTTCCGTAATGAGGCTTATCGTCTGCCAGAAACGTGTCGGCGTCCCGCTCGCCCCACGCGGCGCAGGCTTTGCGGGTGGCGCTCAGGGCCCCGCGCATATCCCCGGTTGACCAGCCGGGCAGGCTGTCAAACGGGCTGCGGTCTTTACGGGTTTCGACCGGCACCGGAACCGGCGCGTCAATCGGGGGCACAGGCCGCGGCGCCGGCGTCGCAATTACGGGCGGCGGGTTTTGCGGGGCTGTAACCGGCGGCTTTGTGACCGGGCGCTCTGTGACCGGCGGCTCTGTGACCGGCGGTTGGGGCGGGCGCTCTTGCGGGGTTTGCTGTTGCGACGGCGGCGATATAATCGGGCTTTGCCCGCCGCCGGCGACAGTGGTGCAGGCCGGCAGGCAGGCAAAAGCCGCCGCAATCGCAATTAATTTACGCACAATCAGTCGGCGTCGGATTTGAAATCAGGGGCAGAACCGAGCGTATCTTCGCCGGCCTCTTCGACGCCGGTCAGCAGCCAGTTCGGCGTTGCGCCGCCGGCCGTTCGGCTATAGCTCCAAAGCTCGGTCACTTTCGCCAGGCGATCTAAATCGCCCTGCACAACCGTTCCGTCTTTATCCGTTAAGGCCGAAGCAATCTCGGCTTCATATTCAACAGTGATAGAGGCGGTTTTGCCGGTCAAATCGGCGGAGATATAATTGGCGCGAATAATGCGGGCCAAATCCGTAGTCTGGCTGAGGCCCTGCGCGTCGCGGCCGTCAATCGCCTCGACATAGGCGGCATACATATCCGGCGCGAGCAGCATTTCCAGCGTCTCTTTATCGCCCTCGGCATACGCTTCCAAGATCATGGCATAGGCGGCTTTGGCATTGTCGATAAACTCGTCCGGATCAAACCCGGCGTCCGCGTCAGCTATCGCGCGCAGGCCTTCGCCGGCGTCGCCTTCAAAATGGCGCGACCGGCGCACGTCGCGCATTTCCTGCTCGATATCGCGCTGCGCGGGCTCGGCTCCGGTCAGCGGAGTTTCCGGCGGCTCACCGACCTGTTTTCCCAAAACCATGTAGAGCATGGTGCAAACAATCGCTGCCATGACAAAATAGATAATAACTTCGAGCATTGTATCTTCCGACCTTCTTTTCACCCTTATTACGCGCCGGCGGGCCGCAATGTTCAGGCGAACTTACATTTATGGCAGTTAATGGCGCGGCTGTCATTGTATTGCAAGGCCGGCCATCCCATGTTAGCGCCACATTCACAGTTTTGCAGTGATGCAGACAGATTATCTAACCATTGGGACGGGATTTAAAATGGCCAGAAAACCTAAAAAAGACGCTAAGAAAAAAGAAGAAACTGCAGAGAGCATCAATATTCCCGATGCCGCCGGTACGCCGGCCGGTGATGCAGCCCCGGCGGAAGGCCCGCTTCTGCAAATTTTGGCGCAATACACAAAAGACGCCAGCTTTGAAAACCCGAACGCGCCGGACAGCCTGCGCTCGGGTCAGGACGCGCCGGCCATCGATTTAAACGTCGAGGTTAAAGGCACGCCGATGGACGACAATACGGCCGAAGTCACCATTATGGTCTCGGCCCGCGCTCAGCGCGGCGATGCGGTCGCCTTTATTTGCGAGCTGGAATATTCCGGCCTGTTCGCCTTTGCCAATGTACCGGCTGACCAGATTCAAGCGCTTATTCTGATTGAGTGCCCGCGCATACTCTTCCCGTTTGCGCGCAAGATTATTGCCGACATGACCCAAGACGGCGGCTTCCCGCCGCTCCTGCTCGAGCCGCTCGATTTCGCCGCGCTCTATCGCCAGCAAAACGGCGGAAGCCAAGCGGTCAATTAAGCCGCGGTCTAATCTTAATATTTAGCCCCGTACCGTATCTTCGGCGCGGGGTTTTTTCATATTGGACTACCGGCGGCGGCGGCGCGGTTTGGGCAAAGCGGTGCCGTCGCGTTTAACCTGCCTCGCCTCACGCTCTTTTTCTTTCAATCGCGCCTTGATCGCGTTGAGCTTTCGCTCGCGCGCAATCCGCGCATTGGTGACGTCATTATAAAATTTGAAACAGGCCACGGCGATCAGGAATATGACAAACCAAAATATCATGGCGGGCTCAGCTTATTTTGGCCCAAATGGCTTTGTCACCAAGGCTTTCAATAAAAGCCGCGTGCGCCTCAATCTCAGCTTGGCTCAGCCGCGGCGTGAGCGGCGCCGGACGCTGCGCTGCTTTTTCGCGCGCAGACGCCATTACGGAATTAGCCGCGCCGCCGCCAAAGTCGAGCTTGTGAGCGCGGCCGCCTTTCAGCTCAAGATAGACATCAGCCAATAATTCACTGTCGATGACCGCGCCGTGATTAACCCGGCCGGCCAGCGAAATACCAAACCGTTTACACAAAGCGTCCAATGAGGCCGGCGAGCCCGGAAATTTTTCGCGCGCAATTTTCAGCGTATCAATAAAGCGTTTTTGCGGCAGGCGATCAAAGCCGGCGCGCTCCATTTCCGCATTAATAAAGTTACGGTCAAAATCGGCGTTATGGGCGATGAGCGGGCTGTCGCCGATAAAGTCTAAAAACTTTTGCGCAATTTCGGGGAAACGCGGCGCCTTTTCACGCTCCAGCATTTCAATGGTGATGCCGGTGATCTGCGTGACTTTCTCGCTGATATCGCGGTCGGGATGGCAATAAGTATGAAAGCTGCGGCCGGTCGGAAGCAGATCAATCAGCTCAATCGCGCCAACTTCGGTAATGCGGTCATCGCCCCAAGCGTCAAAGCCTGTCGTTTCCGTATCAAAAACAATTTCGCGGTGGCCGTCCATTTTGCTCCCCTTTGCGTCTTTAGGCTCTGCTCTCCAGCTCTTTCATAACAGTCTGCACCTGTTCGCGGGCATAATCCAACCCTTTGCCGGAGTTAATCACATAATCTGCGCGCTTGCGTTTTTGCGCGTCCGGCATTTGTTTGGACAGGATAAAGGCAAGTTTTTCTTCCGTCATGCCGGGCCGGGCCAGAACCCGCGCGCGCTGCACATCGGCCGGCGCGGTGACGACGATGACAACGTCCACGTCTTTCTCGCCACCGGTTTCAAACAGTATGGGCATATCAAAGATAAAGACTTTTTTACCCTGCGCCCGCGCGGCCTTCAGCGCGTCTTGGCGCATGGCATCGACCAAGGGATGCACAAAGCTTTCCAGCACAGTCAGTTGCAGCGGGTCTTCGCGGATTATAGCCGACACTTTCGCCCTGTCCACAGCGCCGCCGGTTATCGCTTCCGGCAAGCCGGCGCGGACAATGGGCACCGCGGCCCCGCCTTTGGCATAAAGGGCATGAACGGCCGCATCGGCGTCAAACACGGCCGCGCCGGCGTCTTTAAACATGGCTGCCGCCGTGGTTTTGCCCATGCCGATTGAGCCTGTCAGCCCCGCAATAATCATTGCCCGGTCAAATGCTTGATTAAAAGCGGGCTTGGGTCAGCCTCGGCCGGCGGGTTCACACCGAAAAACGCTTTAAAACTCGGCTGGGCTTGCGCGATGAGCATATCCAGTCCGCCGATTGTGCTGAGGCCGCGCGCTTTGGCGTCTGTCAGCAGTTTAGTCTGAATCGGGTTGTAAACCAGATCATAAACCCAAGCGTCATCGTCTGCTGTGTCCAAAGATATATCAAGCAGCGGCTTGCCTTTCATCCCGGCAGATGTGGCATTAATAATCAAGCCGGCATTTTTCAGCGCGTCGCTGCGCTGCGCCCATGGCAGGGCATACAGGCTTGGAATATCGATGGCTTTGACCAGATTTTGGGCTGTCTCATCTGTGCGGTTCACGATACGGATTTCAGGAATGCCCAGCGCCAGCAGCGCGCCGATGACGGCTCGCGACGCGCCGCCCGCCCCGATTAAAACGGCCGGCCGTTTTGACAATGTTTTATACGGCGTCTTGGCCAGAAGCGGAGCCGCAAAGCCTTCCATGTCAGTATTATGCCCGATAAGCTTCCCGTCTCTGACATAAAGACAGTTCGACACGCCGAGCTTTTCTGCATCCCCGGTCAAGGCGTCAGCGGCCTCCCACGCAATGCGTTTTAAGGGCGCCGTGACATTGACCCCGGCCAGGCTTGTGCGCTTTAGGCTTTCAAACGCATGCAGCGCATCATCAGGCCGCACAGCAAACGGGATGTAAGCGCCCTGAATGCCCGCCGCTTTAAGCCAAAATGTATGCAGCATGGGCGAGAGCGATTGATGGATCGGCCAGCCGGTGACGCCGGCGATTTTAGCGATAGGCGCGCTCACGACTGAATCGCTCCGCGCACGCGCAAATAATCCAGAACGGGCAATAAAGACAGGCCGAGGATAGAAAAGAAATCTCCTTCGACATGAGAGAAAAGCTGCGCGCCGCGCCCTTCAAATTTATACGCGCCGACAGAGGATAAGAGGCCCTCGCCTTCCGCGGCCATGTAATCGTCCAGAAAGTCTTTTGAAAACTCACGAACCGTCAACACCGTTTTGCTTGCATGGCGCCAGACCGGCGCGCCGTTTTCGCAAATCACTACGGCCCCGATAAGTTTATGCGTTTTACCGCGCATATCCCAAAGCCGGGCGCGCGCTTCATCCAAGTCTTTTGGCTTGTCAAAAATCTGCCCGTCCATTTCCATGATTTGATCCGCGCCGATAACAAGTCCGGGCGTTTGCCGGCTGACCCGCACCGATTTAACCTCGGCGAGCGCATCGGCAATGTCGCGCGGCTTTGCTCCTTCGGCCAACATGCCGGCCTTAATGGCGGCTTCATCCACCGGTTTAACGATGACCTCGTAATCAAGGCCTGCGCCGTCAAGAATTTGCCGGCGTATGGCGCTGCCGGATGCCAATATAATCGGATAAGCCATTACGGGTTTCTGTCCTGATAAAGATTTAAAATGCGGGCGGCCGTTTCTTCAATAGAGCGGCGCGTAATATCAACAGTCGGCCATTTGTGACGCGCAAATAAGCGGCGCGATTTGAGCATTTCTGCCTCCACATTGGCTTGATTGGCATAGGCGTCACTATTTTTTGCTGACAGGCTGGAAAGCCTGGCCTCCCGGATTTCGGCAATGCGCTCCGGCTTGGCAATCAGGCCGATAATCATCGGCTTCTTATAGGCCGGAACAACGGCCGGAAGCTCAACATTGGGAACCAGCGGAATGTTTCCGGCCTTGATACCCCGATTAGCCAGATAAATACAGGTCGGCGTTTTGGATGTGCGCGAAACGCCCAACAAAATAATGTCGGCATCTTCCAGCCCGGCAATATTCTGTCCGTCATCATGGGCCATGGCATAATCCAGCGCCTCAATACGGTTATAGTATTCCGCGTCCAGATTACGCTGAGCGCCAACCTCGCTGCTCATCGGCGCGCCGAGATAACGCCCCAGCGTTGCCAATGTCGGATCTAAGATAGATACGGCCTGCAAATTCAGCTCCGCGCATCTTTGTTCCAGCATGCGGCGGCGATCTGAATTGACGATAGTATAAAGAACAATGCCGGGCCGGCTTTCTATATGTTCCAGCACGCGCTCCATTTGCGCTTCGCTGCGCACCAAGGCATGCAAATGTTCCAACGCGGTCGCGTGGGCATATTGCGCGCAAGAGGCTTTCATAACGTTCACCAATGTCTCGCCGGTGGAATCGGAGACAAGATGAACATGGAAATAGATAGAGGCTTTACGCGGCGTAATCACAGATAACTTTCAATGTATGTTCACTCTAATTAGACGCACAACCATGCACACGCAATTACGCAATTGACCGTTTACAGCCGGTAACAGGCATAAAGACGGCGTTAACCTTTTATTTACGCACAGTTCACAGCTTCATATGTGAACGCCGGGGATTTTGGGGACAGATTTTTGTCCCTCTTTTATCCCCGGGCTTATACAAACTGAAGGCCTGAGTTTATGGTTATAACCGGCCTTATCCCGATAGTCTTGGCCGGCGCATAAGAAAACCGGGTATCGGAACAAGTGGGTACTTTAAGCCTTATTTAAGATAAGTTAACCGGCGCTAGAACTTGCGCACAAAGTCACAGGCTCTACTACTTCCACTTCCTATATATATATAATATGAGGAAACACGCCCGCAGCCATCGCTCACAAGGATAAGATTTGACCCGGCCATTACTCAACGCTTTGCAAGGTTTAAAAACCGATTATCCGCCTATATGGATGATGCGACAGGCAGGACGGCATTTGCCGGAATATTTAGAGCTTCGGGCCAAAGCTGAGAATTTTATCGATTTTTGTATGCGGCCGGATATGGCTGCAGAAGCAACGCTTCAGCCTATTCGCCGTTATGATATGGACGGCGCTATTTTGTTTGCTGACATTCTGCTTATTCCCGGCGCGCTGGGCCGTAAGGTCACGTTTGAAAAAGGCGTCGGACCGATATTGGATCCGATGACGCCGGGCGATGTGAACGCGCTGACGTTAGAGGGATGCGCAGATCGGCTCAGCAATATTTATGAAACCGTATCGCGCGTGGCAGAGGCCCTGCCCGACCATACCACGCTTATCGGTTTTGCCGGCGGTCCGTGGACTGTGGCGACCTATATGATTGAGGGCCGCGGCACGCCGAGTAAGGAAACAGCGAAAAGATTTGCTTATGCCAATCCGCAAGCCATGGAAAAGCTGCTCAGCATATTAGCTGATGCGAGCGCAGACTATTTGGTTCGCCAAGCTAATGCGGGGGCGCATGTCCTGAAAATATTTGAAAGCTGGGCGGAAGGGCTCTCGCCTTATCAGTTTGAGCATTACGTCATTCGGCCGACCAAGCGAATTATTGATCGCATTCGCGCGGCCGGGATTACGTGCCCGATTATCGGCTTTCCGCGCGGCGCCGGCTTTAACGCCGTGACTTATGCTCACGGCACCGGCATCAGCGCCATGGCGGTCGGGACTGATACCTCAATTAAGACTATGCGCCAATACGTGCCGGAGGGCATGTGCCTGCAGGGAAATTTAGATCCGCTGCTTTTGCGTATGGGCTCAGACGCAATGATGGCCGGTGTTGAGCGCGTCTTGGAAGATGCCTCGGGTGGCCCGCATATCTTTAATTTGGGTCATGGCGTTTCGCCGGATGTGTCTATAGAAGACGTCCATGCGGTTATTAATCGGGTTCGGGGGAAAGCATAATGGATGTTTATATTTGGGCGAAAGCTTTGCATTTGATCGCCGTGATTTTCTGGATGGCTGGTCTTTTATACTTGCCGCGTCTCTTTGTTTATCACAGCAGCGCAAAACCGGGCGGGGAGCTTGAAGCGGCTTTATTGATCCAGGAGCGCCGGCTTTTAAAAATCATCATGAATCCGGCCATGATTTCAGCTTTTATTCTCGGCCTTTATTTAATCCGCAAGAATGTCGCCATGGGCGGTCTGGAGATCTGGCTCATTATTAAGCTGGTTTTGGTTTTTGGCTTGATGGGGTACCACATGGTAATGGCCGCGGATCGTAAGAAGTTTGAACGCGGCGAGCGTCCTCGCAGCGAAAAAACATATCGCCTTTTGAATGAAATCCCGGCTTTAGTCACAATTCCGGTCGTTATTTTGGCGATTGCGAAACCGTTTTGACGGTTGACGCGGGCGTCAGTCTGTATATATCGCAGATATAGCCTGTTCTTGGCTGTTAATCCCCATGCCCCTTTCATCTCTGTATTGCGCGGCATCACCCTATAAAGAGTTATCATGAGCGATTCAAAACCCGCCCCTATTGTCATTGATCCGGCAGAAATCGACGCGCTGGAAACGATCAGCCTTGAAGAGTTGAAATCGAAAAAACCGGCCGAGCTTATTGCCTTTGCCGAAGCGGTTGGTCTCGAAAATGCCGGTAATATGCGCAAACAGGACATCTATTTTGATGTCCTGAAAGATTTGGCTGAGGACGATGTCGAGATTCACGGCAGCGGCGTTTTGGAAGTGCTGCAAGACGGTTTTGGCTTCCTGCGGGCCCCGGAATCAAATTATCTGCCCGGTCCGGATGATATCTATGTCAGTCCGAAGCAAATCCGTAAGTTTGGTATGCGCACCGGTGATACAATCTCCGGCGAGATTCGCAGCCCGCGTGAAGGTGAGCATTATTTCGCCCTGACCTCTGTTATCACGCAGAATTTTGGCACGACTGAACAGGCGAAAAACAAAGTCCATTTTGATAACCTGACGCCGCTTTATCCTGAGCAGCGCATGAAAATGGAGTTGTCAGACCCGACTGTTAAAGATCGTTCCGGCCGAATTATTGATATTGTCGCCCCAATCGGTAAGGGCCAGCGTGCGCTTATTGTGGCCCCGCCGCGGACCGGTAAAACTGTATTGCTGCAAAACATTGCACATTCCATCGAGGTGAATCATCCCGAAGTTTACGTGCTTGTGCTTCTTATTGATGAGCGTCCCGAAGAAGTGACTGATATGCAGCGCAGCGTAAAAGGCGAAGTCGTCAGCTCTACTTTTGATGAGCCGGCGACCCGCCACGTGCAAGTGGCCGAAATGGTCATTCAAAAAGCGAAACGCTTAACTGAGCACGGCAAAGACGTTGTTATTTTGCTCGATTCGATTACCCGTCTTGGACGCGCCTACAACACAGTTGTCCCAAGCTCCGGTAAGGTTTTGACCGGCGGTGTTGACGCCAATGCGCTTCAGCGTCCGAAACGGTTCTTTGGCGCTGCGCGTAATATTGAAGAAGGCGGCAGCCTGACGATTATTGCGACCGCTTTGATTGATACCGGCTCGCGTATGGACGAGGTTATTTTTGAAGAATTTAAAGGCACGGGTAACTGCGAAATTGTTCTGGACCGCAAAGTGGCTGACAAGCGTATTTTCCCGGCCATTGACGTCACGAAATCCGGCACCCGGAAAGAAGAGCTTTTGGTCACGCCGGTAGATTTGCAAAAGACTTATGTCCTGCGCCGTATCCTCAATCCTATGGGAACGATGGATGCTATCGACTTCCTGATTTCAAAGCTCAAAGATACCAAGACCAATGAAGAGTTTTTTGATTCTATGAATACTTAAATATCGCAGGCCGCTATGCGGTCACGGTCTTTGGTTTTTATGCCGACTTTATCTTTCGCCTCGCGCGGAAAATCAGACACTAAAACGGAAAGCGAGCTGTAATCGGCCCGTTTTGCGTATTTGGGGGACATCATGCCATAGGCCGTAAACTTGCCGGATTTAGCTGCGGCTCTGATTGCTTTAACATTATACGCCTTTGTTCCGGCCCATTCAAATGATGTGCTGCCGGGCGGGCCGGAGATGAGGACTGTTTTGCCGGTGACGCGCCGGCTCAGCCCCCGCAATAAGTCCGCTTGCCGTGCTGAGTAGGCAATCAGCACCACATGATCGGTCATGCCGGTGGCGTGAACCGCTTTGATAACGGCGTGTTCATCAGCGGATGATTTGAAATCCAGCTCAAGATAGAAATCCTGATTAGCCCACGATAAAATATCGTCCAGTGTGGATAGCCTTTCTGACCGGGGTTTGCCGCCGCGGGTTTTTAAAAGCAGCTTTTGTGCATCCTCCCATCGTGTTGATGCAACGACGCCGGTTCCTGTTGTCGTTTCATCCCAGACGCCGTCATGATGCAGAATATGCGTTCCGTCTTTCAGCCGGGAAACATCAATTTCGGCAATCACAAAACCCGAAAGTTTCAGGGATTTCAGCGAGGACAAAGCATTTTCGGTATGCCGCTTGATCTTATCGCGCCCGCGATGGGCGGCGATGATGGGGCCTGTTCCGGACAGGCAGCTAAGCGCTTGGCTTAAAGGCGGTAAGCCGTCGGAATTTAAGGCTTGCGTCTCAACGCCCTTTTGTGAACACGCGGTCAAAGTGAGACCGGCGGCTAAAATTAAAACGCGAAACATAAGCGGGCTTTCTATTATTACGCCTTCGGGCTAAACCCCGCCGGGAAGAAGGTAAAGCGTGATGAGCTCTAAAGACACAATTTTTGCAGTCGCGAGCGGCGGTGGCCGGGCGGGCGTGACAATTCTGCGCATTAGCGGACCGCAAAGCGATGCGGCTTTGGCGGCTATGCTGACCGGCGGTCTTCCCGCGCCGCGCCGCACGAGCTTGCGCACAATCGTCAATCCGCAAACCGGCGGGGCAATGGATCAGGCGCTTATCCTGCGATTTAAGGCTCCGGCCAGTTTTACCGGCGAAGACATGGTCGAGCTTCATGTTCACGGCAGCCCGGCCGTGGTTGAAGCGGTCAGCGGGGCTTTGTTCAGCGCCGGCTTGCGTCAGGCGCGCGCCGGCGAATTTACGCGGCGGGCCTTTGAAAACGCCCGTATGGATTTGACGGAAGCTGAAGGCCTCGCTGATTTGATTGATTCCGAAACAGAAGCGCAGCGGGCTCAAGCGTTTCGGCAAATGTCCGGCGGGCTTAAGAGCGTCTATACTGAATGGCGCGAGGCCATATTGGACGCGCTGGCCGCTGTTGAGGGCGAGATTGATTTCCCGGATGAAGAAGATGTGCCGGATAAACTCGCCCTGCGGGCCGGGAGCGGGTTGGATGATTTAGCGCGGGCTTTGGAGAAATCTCTGGCCGGCAGCCGCGCGGGGGAACGGGTGCGGCATGGCTTGGATATAGCCGTCATCGGCCCGCCCAATGCGGGTAAGTCCAGTATTATCAATGCTTTATCAAAAAAAGAGGCTGCCATAGTCTCTGATGAGGCCGGGACAACGCGGGATATTGTCGAAGTGAATCTGGTTATCGGCGGCCTGCCCGTTCGCCTGTCTGATACGGCGGGTCTGCGTGATACGGAGAATAAGATTGAAGCTGAAGGCGTGCGCCGTGCGCGGGTTCGGGCGCAGGATGTAGATTTGCGGATTGGCGTCTTGGATAGCGGTGATCTGAGTGAGCTCGCCGCTATAGAGGCCGTGCTTCGCCCCGGCGACATTTTATTGCTCAATAAATCGGATGTGTGCACCGCTAATGTTTCACGTGAAACAATCGATGTGATGTCGCTTTCGGCCCATAGCGCAGAGGACATTGAAGGCCTGCGCGGCAAGCTGGAGGCTATTATCTCTGACCGGTTTAAGGTCCAAGAGAATGCGGGCCTCACCCGTGCCCGTCATCGCCACTGCGCGCAAGCCTGTCTTGATGCCGTGCAGCGTGCGCGGCGGAATTTGGATGCTGCGCCGGAGCTTGCAGGGGAAGACTTGCGCGCGGCCTTGCACGCGATTAAAGAGCTGGCCGGCGAAGCGGATATTGAAGCGGTACTCGACCGGATATTTTCGAGGTTTTGCATCGGTAAATAAGGGCGATTGTTTCACGTGAAACATGCCCTGCCCTATCGACTCTGTGCGTCTTTCTGCTAATTAAGGCGCAAATTCGGAGCGATTATGTACGACGTTATTGTCATTGGAGGCGGACACGCCGGCTGTGAGGCCGCGAGCGCGTCTGCGCGCACGGGCGCCAACACGCTTTTGCTCACCCATAGAGTCAAGACGATCGGCGAAATGTCCTGCAATCCGGCCATTGGCGGCCTGGGCAAAGGTCATTTGGTGCGCGAAGTTGATGCGCTCGGCGGCGTTATGGGGCTGGCGACAGACGCGTCCGGCATTCAGTTTCGCCTGCTTAACCGCAGTAAGGGCCCGGCCGTCCGCGGCCCGCGCACGCAATCTGACCGCGGCCTTTATAAAACTGCCATGCAAGGCCTGCTGTCAGAGATTGAAAACCTGACAATTATCGCGGGCGCCGTCCATGATTTGCGCATTAAAGACGGCGTGCTGCAAGGCGTCGTGCTGGAAGACGGGCGCGAGTTTAGCGCGCCAAAAGCGGTTTTAACGACCGGCACGTTTTTAAAAGGCATGATTCATATCGGGGAGACCCGTATTCCGGCCGGCCGTCACGGCGAGGCCCCTGCCCTTGGGCTGTCTGATCGCTTGTACCGTTCCGGCTTGGCTGTCGGGCGCCTGAAGACCGGGACCCCTGCCCGCATTCGCAAATCGTCTATCGATTGGGACAGTCTGGAACAGCAGGCCGCCGACGAGCGCCCTGTGCCGTTTTCATTTCTGACCGATAAAATCACTGTGCCGCAAGTTACCTGCGCCATTACGCACACAAATGCGCAAACCCATGCGGTTATTGCAAAAGATATTCAGCAATCCGCGATTAATAACGGGTCTATATCCGGACGCGGCCCGCGCTATTGTCCCTCTATTGAGGACAAGGTCGCGCGGTTCGCGGACAAAGATAAGCACCAGATTTTCTTGGAGCCTGAAGGCCTGCCGGACGGGCCGGATGGGGATACGGTCTATCCGAACGGCATTTCCAGCTCCCTGCCCGAATCCGTGCAGGATGCGTTTCTGCGCACGATTAAAGGCATGGAAAATATTGAGGTGCAGCGTTACGGCTACGCGATTGAATATGATTATGTCGATCCGCGCGAGCTGCACGCCACGCTGGAAACCCGCAAAATCCCGGGCCTCTATCTGGCCGGACAGATTAACGGCACGACCGGTTATGAAGAAGCGGCCGCCCAAGGCTTAATGGCCGGGGTCAATGCCGCGCTTGCCGCCAGCGGCGCTGAGCCGTTTATCCTCGACCGATCTGAGGCTTATATCGGCGTTATGATTGATGATCTGATTACCAAAGGCGTTACAGAGCCTTATCGCATGTTCACCAGCCGCGCCGAATACCGGCTGATTTTACGCGCCGATAATGCCGATCAACGGCTCACCCCCGTCGGTGAACGCCTTGGAATCGTGTCGAAAGCGCGTTCAGACATGTTTCACGTGAAACAAAAGGCGCTCTCAGAGGCTCGAGAATACGCAAAGTCGGTGTCTATGACGCCGAGCGCGCTCTCTAAGGCCGGAATTCACGTCAATAATGACGGCAATCGGCGCTCTGCCATGGATTTATTGGCTTATCCGAACATGAAAACGGCCGATTTAGTGCCGGTTTGGCCGAAATTAGGCGAGCTTCGCCCTGATATTGCCGAGCAGCTGGAGACGGAAGCGCTCTACTCAGGCTATATAGAGCGCCAAGCCGCAGACATTAAGGCGTTTCGCCGCGACGAAGGCCTACGACTGCCAAGCAGTCTGGATTATAAAGCCATTGGCGGCATTTCTAATGAGGTGCGCGAAAAGCTGATGAAAGCGCGTCCCGCGACATTGGGGCAGGCGGGCCGGATTGAAGGCGTCACGCCCGGCGCTTTGACGGCGCTATTGTCCTATGTTCGCAAGGCCGGCTAGCCGTGTACAGCGCGCAGGATTTTGCCCGGGACACAGATGTTTCACGTGAAACATTGGCGCTCTATGAGACATGGGAATCGCTCCTATATACCTGGAATAAATCTATAAACCTTGTGCAGCGCACCGCGCTCGAAGCTTTTTGGGAGCGTCATGCGCTCGACAGTCATCAGGTTGTTAAGTTCCTGCCCGAAGGCACGCAATCCGTTCTGGATATGGGCTCCGGCGCAGGCTTTCCCGGCGTGTCCATTGCGATGGCTTTGAGAGATCGCGCCGGCGCGCAAGTGACCTTGGTTGATTCCGTCGGCAAGAAAGGCACATTCCTGCGCACGGTCAAACGAGAATTAGGCCTGCCGATTATCGTGTCGACAGACCGGGTTGAGAGCCTTGACTTGCCGGCCCAAGACGTAATTTCCGCGCGCGCCTTTGCGCCGCTGCCGAAACTCCTTGGTTATGCTTTGCCGTTTTGGGGTCCGGATACGCTGGGCATTTTCCTCAAAGGTCGCCAAGCTGATGATGAAATTGTCGCCGCGCGGGAAGTTTTCGATTTTAAAGCAGAAAAGCACGCCTCTGTCACAGACTCAGAGAGCGCAGTCGTGCTAATCAAAAACCTGAAACGAATCTCAGAGGCAGGACCGGCATGCGCGTTATAGCGATCGTCAATCAAAAAGGCGGGGTGGGCAAAACAACCACCGCCATTAATCTGGCCGCGGCCCTGACAGAGCATGGCAAGTCTGTCTTGCTTGTTGATATGGACCCGCAAGGCAACGCCTCGACGGGTCTGGGCGTGATGCGCGCGGACCGAAATCTGACCAGCTATGATGTGATTGTAGACGGGGCAGATATTAACGACGCGCTTTATGATACGGCTGTCGCCGGCCTGTCACTGGTCCCGTCGGATATGGATTTGTCCGGCGCGGAGCTGGAGCTTGGCGCGCAGCAGGGGCGCACGACATTACTGACGGACGCCCTTAATGCACTGAAAAATAAGCCTGATTATGTGCTACTCGATTGCCCGCCATCCCTGTCATTGCTGACCGTCAACGCCCTGTCAGCAGCTCATTCTGTTATTGTGCCGCTGCAATGCGAGTTTTACGCGCTGGAAGGGCTGTCGCAGCTTTTAAAGACGGTGGAGATGGCTAAGGCCAATATCAATCCTGATTTGAAAATCGAAGGCGTCATGCTGACCATGTATGATCCGCGCAATCGCCTGTCCGGCCAAGTCGTCGCTGATGTGCGCAAACATTTGGGCCGCGCCGTGTTTAAGACCGTCATTCCGCGCAATGTCCGCATTGCCGAAGCGCCGAGCTTTGGCCTGCCGGTGACGCATTACGATCGGCGGTCTGCCGGCGCGAAGGCCTATATGGACCTGGCCGGGGAAATTTTAAAAAAACGCAGCCGCGCAAAGTAGGGGGCCGCTATGGCGAAAACACCGAATAAACCGCAAAGCCAAAAGAAACCGTCCGCCCGTCCCGCGCGCGGATTAGGCAAAGGCTTATCGGCGCTGATGGCGGACGTGGCTCCGGCCATAAAAGAAACGCCTGTGAAAGAAACGCAAGCCAAACCAAAAGCGAAAACGTCGCCCGTCAGCAGCGCGGCCTCTCAAGCGGCGCAATATATTGCTATTACGAAATTAGAGCGCAATCCGGCACAGCCGCGCCGCTATTTCGATCCGGCCAAGCTGGATGACTTAACCCGGTCAATCAAAGAGAAAGGCGTCTTGCAGCCCATTCTGGCGCGGCCCATTGCCGGGGCCGGCCGCTATCAAATTGTTGCCGGCGAGCGCCGCTGGCAGGCGTCCCTGAAAGCCGGGCTGGATCAAATGCCGGTCATGGTCAAAGATTTGACCGATCAAGAAGTGCTCGAAATCGGCGTGGTCGAAAATGTGCAGCGCGCCAATCTGAACCCGATTGAAGAAGCGCAAGCCTATAAAGCCTTGTCCGATGAATTTAATCGCCGCCAGGAAGACATTGCGCAAGCGGTCGGAAAAAGCCGGTCCCATGTGGCCAATATGATGCGGCTGTTGACCCTGCCGACCCGCGCGCAAGATTTACTGGCGCAGGGCAAGCTGTCCGCCGGTCATGCGCGCGCGGTAATATCGGCGCCGGACCCGGCGGCGCTGGCGGAAATGATTGTGCAAAAAGACCTGTCCGTGCGCGAGGCCGAAGCCATGATGCGCCGGCTGAAAAAAGGCGAGCCCTTGCGCCCGCCGGCGCAAACAAAATCGGCAGATATTCGCCAAGTGGAAAAAACGCTGACCGATAAGATCGGGCTGAAAGTGGATCTGGCCCACAAAAACCCGGCCGGGAAATTGGTCATTCATTACAAAACCGCCGAGCAGCTTGAAGACCTTATCAAGCGCCTGCCCAAAGGCTTTGACTAAAGGCTTTTAATCAGGGGATTAGCGGGCGGCCGGACACTTGACGGCGGCTGACCTCTGCAATCGCTTTTCGTAAATTCGCCATGCGAACATCGCCGGCCGGGTGGGTGTCGGTACGCGGCGCGTTCGGAATATCCAAAGCCTCAAGCGCGGTCACGGCCGCATTAATATCATAACCGGCGCGGGCCATTAAAAACACGCCGGTCCTGTCGGCGGTCAGTTCAAGCTCCGGGCGGCCGGCGGTCTCGACATAATCTTCCTCGACGCTGTGGGAGAGCTCGTGAGCGATTAAAAAGGCCAGCTCATCATCGCTGAGCCGGGCAATCATGGCCGTGGTCACTAAAATCGTATCGCCGTTCGTCACCGCATTGGCGATGGCGCTGTCTTCAATCGCGACTTTATTTGTGCAAATGGGAAAGCGCTCATCCGGCGTTATGATCATGCGCGTTGCCGGACAGAGGGCCGCATTGGCGCGCATAAGGCCGGCGGATGTGCGGATAAGCCGGCGCTTTAAAATCTCAAATTCGGCCTGCGGCGTCGCGTAGCCGGCCGCCGGGGC
>CALLVD010000058.1 GCA_938010385.1 uncultured Robiginitomaculum sp. | reverse complement strand
GCGCCGGGATCAACAAAGCGAAAGATTGCAAAATCGGTGATGAAGTCGACAGCGAATGTAAAGGCTGATACCGGTATCAGGATTATAATTATCAGGCGCAATATACGCTGCGTTTTTTCTGCCTGCCGCGTCATCACGAAGATTAAAAGGCCGTAGAGCGGCACGCCGAGACAGAAGCGCACAACGCCCGGGACAGCGTGCGGCGATTGATAAGGGGACCATATTGCGGACAACCCGCACCAAAACAAAAATGCGAGACCTATCCAAACAGCTATAAGCCAATGGCGCGGCCGGGGCAGGCGGTGGCCCAAAACCCCGAACAAGCCGCCGATAGAGGCTGCCGCGGCGGCAACAAGAGACCCCGCGTGATTTAAGATCAGAAAAACAATCGTAACAAAACATAAGACAGCCAAATCTTTGCCGGCAATGGCGCGTTTTAAATCAAAGAGGCTTTGCGTAGTCATGAGCGCTTATAGCGAACCTGCGGCGAAAATGAACCCGCAAACTGCGCTTGGGCGCTTACGTGAAATTAGCCATACCCAAGGTCCTGATGATGCGGTAGAAGGAGGGTTAAAATAAGGGGGTGCGCTGCAAGGGACGCGGGCGCGCGAAACGTAAGAGATAAAATTGGCTGCAAAACAACAAATTACCAAAACCGAAGTCGGGGAAGCACTGGCAAAGTCAAGGAAAGCCTTTATCGGTGTCGGGATATTCAGCGCGTTTATTAACCTGCTGATGCTGACCGGGCCGATTTATATGTTGCAGGTCTATGACCGCGTCTTGATCTCCAAGTCCATGTCGACCCTGATTGTGCTCTCGCTGGTTATGGCGGGGCTCTATATGTTTATGGGCTTTTTGGAGTGGATCCGCTCGCGCATTTTAGTGCGCATCGGTAACGAGCTTGAAGAAGATTTGTCCGCGCGCACATTCGGTGTGTGGATGACCCAAGGCCTTTACGGCGAGCTGGGGCAGCGAAACCGCCCGCTGGATGATTTAACGACGGTGAAAACATTTTTGTCCGGCGCTGCGCCGGGGGCGCTTTTTGATATTCCGTGGGCGCCTTTGTTTATTGCCGTCATCTGGTATCTGCACTGGACACTGGGTCTGGCCGCGCTTATCGGCGCGATTATTATCACAATCGTCGCTGTCATGAACGAAGTACGCACGCGCGGCATGCTGACGGAATCGCGGCAACACTTGATGGTCAGCCGCAATGTCGCCGAGCAGGCGCATCGCCAGTCCGATGCCGTTACGGCTATGGGCATGAACCGCAATATGCTGGCCCGCTGGGGCGCATCCCACGAGCAGGGCGCAGAGCTTCATACGCGCGGGTCAGACCGCGCCGGGGGCTATTCAGCGATTACGAAATCGTTTCGTATGTTCGTGCAATCGTCCATTTTGGGTCTGGGCTGCGCGCTGGCGGTTGTTCAGATTATCACGCCGGGAATGATGATTGCCGGCTCTATCATTATGGGCCGGGCCTTGGCGCCAATTCAGCAGGCCATCGGACAATGGCGCGGTTTCGTGGCGGCGCGCGGTGCCTATGACCGTCTCAACAAGTTCTATGAGATGATTCCGGCCGAGAAAGACACGCTGCAACTGCCTGAGCCGAAAGGCCATTTGCGGGTTGAAAAACTGGTCGGCGTTCCGCCGGGCGGAAAAACAGCCGTTTTAAACAATATCAATTTCGAAGTCCCGCCGGGTTACGCCCTGGCTGTGGTCGGTCCGTCAGCGTCCGGTAAGTCGACATTGGCCCGTATGCTGGTCGGTATTTGGCCGGCCGCGCGCGGGGATGTGCGCCTCGACGGCGCGACCTATGACCAATGGAACCGCGATATTCTCGGCCCGCATATCGGATATCTTCCGCAGGATGTAGAGCTGTTTGACGGCACAATTAAAGAAAACATTGCCCGGTTTAATCCTGAAGCAAGTGACGAGGCCGTGGTCGCCGCCGCGCAGCAAGCCGGCGTGCATGAAATGATTACAGGGTTTGAGAACGGCTACAATACGCCTATCGGCGCCGGCGGTACGGTTCTGTCCGGCGGCCAGGTGCAGCGCATTGCGCTGGCCCGGGCCCTTTACGGCGATCCGAAATTGATCGTGCTGGATGAACCCAATGCTAATCTTGACCGTGAAGGCGATGCGGCTTTAGGCAAAGCGATTGTTCAGGCGAAAAAACGCGGCGCGAGCGTTGTCGTTATGACTCATCGCGACAGCGCCATAGAAGCCGTTGACCTTCTATTGGTTCTCGCCTCAGGTAATCAGGTTGAGTTCGGCGGCAAAGAACAGGTGATGAAAAGTTTGGCAGAAAAACGCCAAGCCCATGCCGCGCAAATTCAAAAAGCGCGCAAAGGAAATGCTGCGGCCGGAAATTCCTCACCGGGCGAGCCGCCGGTCAATATTCCAAATCCGCTGAACACGAAAGCCGAGCCTGCCGCCGCTGCGCCAAAGCCTGCTGGGCGGCCCGCAACCTCGTTTTCCCTGTCCGGTCACGGCGCGCAGCCGTCATTGACAACTGCGCCGCGCCCGAAAAAACCTGCAGCGAAACCGGCGTCAAAACCGGCCGGCTCCGGTAAAGGTAAGAAATCATGAATATGCCTGCTCAAAATCTGACGCCTGCCACGTCGGCTGCCGCGCCTGCTAACCCAAAGGGGCGCGCCTATGATCGTTATATGCGTATTGGATTGTTTGGCGTTATTGCCATGATTGTCATGCTTCTGCTGGCCATGTTTGCGCCCATCCAAGGCGCTGTGCTGGCGCCGGGAACGATTGTTGTGCAAGGCAAATCCAAAGTCGTGCAGCATCTCGACGGCGGGATTGTCGGCGAAATTTTGGTTCAGGACGGCGACCGCGTGCAGGAAGGCGATATCCTGATGCGCCTTGACCCGACGTCTCTGTCGGCCAATCGCGACCTTTTGATTAACCGCTTGCTCGAAGCCAAGGCTTTGCAGGCCCGCCTCATCGCTGAACGCGACGGCGCGGCGCGCATAGATTGGAAAACGCCGTTTACCGCCGAGGAACGTGCCGGCCCGGCTTCGAAACTGATCAAAGATCAAAGCGAGCTGTTTCGCACCCGTCGCCGCGGCATTGAAGGCCAGATTGAGCAATTGCGCAGCCGCGCCGAGCAGCAGCGCGACCAAATTCGCGG